>CBFDEA010000024.1:0-9497 GCA_965603695.1 uncultured Rhodospirillaceae bacterium
GGTCAGGTGGCGCGCGATCTTGGCGTCACAGAGGCGGGCTTTCGCACCCTTGCCAACAACGGTGCCGACGCGCACCAGGAAGTACCACACCTGCATGTCCATATTTTCGCCGGTCGCGACCTGGGCAGCATGATCAAAAAATTCACAGACTAGAGCAACCTACCCTTGAATAAATATTGGTAAAATTCTCTATTTTTTTGCATTTTTTCAAGTTATCAGTTATCAAATGACTCCATTTGAAAGCAATGTGATCCCATGAATCCAGGACCCCTGCACGGGAACCGTAACCTTATCGGCATCGGCTACATACTGCTTGGCGTGGCTTTTTTGGCGACCATGGACAGCGTCGCCAAAGTCCTGGTTGGGGCCAATTATTCGGTGATGCAAATTCTCGCCGTCCGCGGCTGGATTATCGTTCTGGCGATGACCTTGACCTTGCCAAAGATAGGCGGGCTTGCGGCGCTCAAGACACGCCAGCCTTTCAAGCACGCATTCAGATTTGCCGTGGGTTTCTGTGCACCGTATTTTTTCTTCAGTTCCCTGAAGGAACTGGGCCTAGCCGATGCGACGGTGATCTTTTTTGGTGGCGGGACTTTTCTGATGACGGCCTTGTCGGCGTTATTGCTTAAAGAGAAGGTTGGCCCGCACCGTTGGGCCGCTGTGGTTGTCGGCTTTGTCGGCGTCTTGATAGCAGCCCAGCCTTCGGACGGCATTTTTAAGGTCGAGGCCCTTTACGCCATTGCTTCGGGAGCGTCCTACGCGGTGATGGTTCTTGTGACCCGCTGGCTGGGGCCTGCCGAAGGTGCCTTCAAGCCGGTGTTTTATTTCAATCTGGGGGTCGCGTGTATTGCTTCATTGGCGATGCCGGTGGTCTTCAAGGAAATGCCGACGGGCGATATCACCATCATCGTGATGATGGCGGCCCTTGCCGTTGCCGGGCATTTTTGCATCACCCATGCCTTCCTTGCCGCGCCGGTCAGTCTATTGGCACCATTTGAATTTTCGGCACTTATCTGGGCGGCAATATTGGGCTATTTTATCTGGTCGGATATTCCGGCGATGCATGTGCTGATTGGGGCCGGGATCATTGTATCAAGCGGGGGCTATGTCATTCATCGCGAGGCACTGGCGCGGCGGGCCAACAAAAAAGAACAGGCGGGTATTGTCGTTGCCGATCCCATGATTATCACGATCCCTGCCGCTGTTGACGAGGCAGCGGACGCATATAGCCCGCCGCGCTAATTCATAGCATAGACAACAACACCGTTGCGGCCGCCTTGCTTGGCAAGATAAAGCGCCTTGTCGGCATTGGCGATCAGGGAGTCGATCCTGGGGGCCGCCTTTTTATCAATGGAGGCAACGCCGAGACTAACTGTTAATGAGAGGGCTTGAGGGCCAGTGTTAATCGATGCTTGCTCGACAGAGCGGCGAATTCTCTCGGCGAGAAGTGTGGCTTCTTCCTGCGGGGTTGAGGGCATCAGGATAATAAATTCTTCGCCGCCAAAACGGGCCAGGATATCTTGTTCCCGCTTGCAGTCACTGATGACATCGACAACCGCTTTAAGAACCTGATCGCCAATGCTATGCCCCCAGGAATCATTGACCTTCTTGAAGTGATCCAGATCCAGGCAAATTAATGACAGGTCATCCTCGTCCCGCCTTTGGCGGGCAAAGGCGTGTTCGGCAAGGGAATAAAAGGCACGCCGATTGTAGGTGCCGGTTAGCGGGTCGATCGTGGCCTGACGCTTGAGGTCCTGCTGAAGATGTTCCGTCGTCATGGTGATGTAAGTCATGCCGGTCAGAACAGAAAACGCAATTCCCTCAATAAGAATGCTCTGGGTGCCTATGGAGGACTCCATAAACTTAGAGCCACTGAGGTCTGCGAATGAAAAGATCAGCACAAGTAGATAGAACGCACCATGAAGAGCGAATATTCCGGCCATTAATTTACAGGAAATTCTGACACCCTCATCTTTCCTTGGCCAGACCGAGCGGATGACGAGAAGGCTGTAGAGAAGAGTATAGGTGGTGGCGACGATGGCGCGGCCGGGCAGGTTGTTTTCAGGAATGACGAAATAGGCCATCAGCAAAACAAAAACAATAAACAGCAAAATGAACGGCGTATGGCTATAGGGCTTGCGCCCCATAAAATTCCTGAAACCGATAAGCAGCACGTAATAGCCGATCATAAGCAAGCTGGTGCCGATGATAACCGACCACTCAAGGGGGATATGCACACGCATGGCCACGACTATCATGGCGATGGTTCCCAGCAGGCGGCCAATCGTCCACTTGCCGACGCCGGGCATGGATTCATTGACATACCAAACGACGGCGAGAGAAGTCGTCGATAGCAAATGGGTCAGCGCCAGGACGGCAATCAGGGTAAAAATATCAAACACAGAAGAGCCTAATGAGAGGACGCGCACGCACGGTGGACCCTGGATGGGCTATGAGAAGCCCAGATCATATAGGGAATTTAGCGATGCGCAACCATGCGGGTGGGCCGGGTCAGGCCGGCAACTTGATCGCGCCGCGGCCAATCATTAAGCGCCGGTAGGAAAGCGCTTCGGCGATGTGAATACGCCCGCTGGGGGCTTTCGCATCGCCGCCGCTACTGACCACGTCAAGATCGGCCAGGGTGCGGGCGACCCGGATAATCCTGTGGTAGCCGCGCGCCGAAAGGCGCATGCGTTCGGCAGCCTCCGTTAACAGGGCGCGCCCGGCATCGTTCGGCCCGGCGCATTCTTCAAGCAAGGAGCCGTCGGCCTCGGCATTGCTGCGAACGATGGGGTGGTGGGCGTAACGCTGTTTCTGGATTGCCCGGGCTGCGGCCACCCGTGCCGCCACTTGGGCGGAACCTTCCGCCGCCGGGGGCAAGGATAAGTCGGCGATGCTGACGGCGGGCACATCGACATGCAGATCGATGCGGTCGTAAAGCGGCCCGGAAATTTTTGTCTGATAATCCTCGGCGCAGCGCGGGGCCCGTGAACAGGCCTGGGCCGCGTCTTCCAAGTGGCCGCAGCGGCACGGGTTCATCGCCGCAATCAGCTGGAAGCGGGCCGGGTACGAGACATGGGCATTGGCCCGGGCGACGGTGACCCGACCGGTTTCCATGGGTTGGCGCAGGGCTTCAAGGGCGGCGCGCTGGAATTCCGGCAATTCATCCAAAAAAAGCACACCAAGGTCGGCCAGCGAGACCTCGCCCGGCTTGGCCTTATGGCCGCCGCCGACCAATGCCGCCTGCGAAGCCGAATGATGGGGGTCGCGGAACGGCCGTCTGCGGGTCAGGCCGCCACCGTTGAGTACCCCGGCGAGGCTTTGAATCATCGAGGCCTCGAGAATTTCTTCGGCGTCGAGCGGCGGCAATAATCCCGGCAAGCGCGCCGCCAGCATCGATTTGCCCGAACCGGGCGGCCCGGTCATTAGCATGTTATGGCCCCCGGCGGCGGCGACTTCGAGCGCCCGCTTGGCACTCTCCTGACCCTTGATGTCGATCAGGTCGGGGTAGACGACGCCGTCATCGGTCTTGCCGGGCCGCGGCCTGCTCAGTAATTGGGTGCCCTTGAAATGATTGATCAGGGCCAGCAGATCGTTTGGTGCCAAGATATCCATGTCGCCGGCCCAGGCCGCTTCGGGGCCTTGGGAACCGGGGCATATCAGGCCGAGATCACGGGCGTTGCAATGGATGGCAGCGGGCAGGACGCCGCTGACCGGACTGATCGCGCCGTCGAGCGCCAACTCGCCACAGGCGGCGAAACCGGCGATGTCTTCGATCGGCAACACCCCCATATCGGCGAGAATGGCGACGGCGATGGCAAGGTCGAAGTGCGAGCCTTCCTTGGCGACATCGGCCGGGGCCAGATTGACGGTGATGCGTTTGGGCGGCAGCGCCAGACCAATGGCCCCCAGGGCCGAACGAACCCGTTCCCGGGCCTCTGACACCGCCTTGTCGGGCAGCCCGACAATGGTAAAAGCCGGCAGTCCTGATGCCATCTGAACCTGAACATCAATATCCTGAACATCGATGCCGCGAAAAGCGACGGTATTGATCCGGGCCACCATAAAATTGTTCCTCATCCATAGCTTGTAGAAACAGCATGACAGGAACAAAGACAGAACACCAGAACTTTTCGCTTAAACCAGCCGGTCCTCAATAGCGTCCCAGACTTGCGCTTCCAGTTGGACGTTATCGAAGCGGTTGATTTCCTGAATGCCGGTCGGTGAGGTGACGTTGATTTCGGTTAGGTAATCGCCGATGACGTCGATGCCGGTGAAGATCAGGCCGCGGCGCTTCAGTTCCGGGCCGATGGTTTGGCAGATTTCGATTTCCCGGTTGGTCAGTGTCGATGGCAGCGGCGTGCCGCCGGCGTGCATGTTGGCGCGCACGTCGCCTTCCGGCGGCACCCGGTTGATCGCCCCCGCGGCCTCGCCGTCAATCAAGATGATGCGCTTGTCGCCTTTGCGCACGTCGGCCAGGTAGGCTTGAACCATGACCGGTTCGCGGGACCGCTCGGTAAACATTTCAAGCAAGGCGTTGAGGTTGTCGTCGCCGGGCGGCACGTGGAAAACCCCGGCCCCGCCGTTGCCGTATAAAGGCTTGATGATGATGTCCTTGTGGGCGGCCCGGAAATCCTTGACGGCCAGCGGGTCGCTGGTAATCAGGGTCGGCGGCATCAGGTCCGGGAACAGGGTGGCGAACAGTTTTTCCGGGGCGTTGCGCACCGAGGCCGGATCGTTAACGACCAAGGTGTCGGGGTGGATGTGGTCGAGCAGATGGGTGGCGGTGATGTAGGACATATCGAAGGGCGGGTCCTGGCGCATCAGCACCACGGCGACCTCGCCAAGGTCGATCACTTCCGCTGCGCCTAGGCTGTAATGGTTGCCCGGTTCCGGGCGCAGGCTCATGGCCCGGGCCCGGGCCGTGACCAAGCCACCCATGAAAGCCAGGTCCTGGGGCCGATAGTGATAAAGCTGATAGCCACGGGCCTGGGCTTCAAGGGCCAGCACGAACGATGAGTCGGCGGTAATGTCGACGCCTTCTATGGGGTCCATCTGAATGGCGACGATTTTTGATTTTGTCATAATGGCAAGCTATCCTAATTAAGCCGCGCGCGCAGTTCCTGAAGCAGGATCGAGGTCCGGTAGCGCGCCGAGTCGGCCCCGGCAATGGCCAGATATTGCTCCAGTGCCGCCACCGCTTCCTTGACCCGGTCGAGGCGGGCGTTGAGGATTCCGGCTTCCCGCCACAGCGCCAGTTCTCCCGGTGCCAGCATCAGCAGGGTTGCGACCTCGGCCAGCGCCGCCTCAAGATTTTCCGAACGCAAGTGCAGGACCTTGGCGTTGCGCCGCGACCGGAGCAGGATGGCGCGGTTGCTGGCAGGCTCGGTATGGCGGGGTTGAATTTCCACATGCGGGCCGGAAACAGCCTTGTAGATATCACGCAAATCGCAGGGTTCCATGACCCGGCCATTATCGAAGGGATCGAGAATCCGGCGCACGCCGTCGAATTCAAGACGCACCAGAAAACGCGGCGGAAAGTCGAGGCCATCGATTGACCAGCCCAAGGCGCGGGCGACATGGATGTAAATAATGCCGAGCAGGGTCGGCAGGCCTTCGCGGCGATCGATCACCCGCATCAGATTGGCGCAGTCCAAATCTTCGTAGGCATCGTCGCTGCCGCCGTAACCGGCGCGCCGGGCGATGACCTGTTGCAGGGCCTCGCAGCGCATATCCAGGCCGCACTTGCGGCTGTCGGCGTCTTTACCGGCGTAGGCGGCGACATCGTCGGTCAGTTTTTCCAGGTGGCGCTCGTAAACAAGCGGGTCGATGCCCGGACGCTCGGACCTGGCCAGCACCAGGGCGGTTTCGCTGAGGCCGATTTCGTTATCGCCGAGCTTGCCGAAATCATTGAGGCGGCGACTAATTTCCGGCGACAGCCTCATGACCCGTCCTCCTTGATTGCCGCCTTTAACTGGACGTAGGAGACCACCCGTTTGACGTATGAAATATTGCGGGCTCGGGTAATCACATGATCGAGTTCGGCCTGATCCTGAGCGATGCCAAGCAGGAAGACCGTGCCGCGCACGGTTTCGATGGCGTAGTTGACGGCCAGAACATCGCCGTCGAAGGTCAGTTTTGATTTAAGCTCGGCGGTGATGGCGGTATCGCGGGCAACCTCGGCAAGGCCGGGCGGCGCGCCAACAATGATTTCATTCATCACGTCCTCGACACCTTCGACTTTCCAGGCCAGTCCGACGGCATTGGCGCGCTCCTTCTCACTCCGCGCGATGCCGGTCAGCAAGACCCGGCTCTGATAGACCTCAATACTCATGTGGACGACCATATTCTTGTCGGCCTGGGCCCAAAGCTTGAAAACTTTGGCCTCGATGGTGGTATCGCGGGCGATCCCTTCGAGTCCACGTTCCTGATAGGCGCCGATGCCAGTCGCCGCCCCGGCGCCGACTGTCAGGCTAACGGGGTCGCAGGCGGCAAGGCCCAGCATCGCCAGCAAGACAAGCAGGGACGCGGGTAATTTCAGGTAAAGAATCATGGGACTAATATTAAGGTGAGATGGTGGCGCAGACAAAGTCATTTTACGTATCCTGTATCCACGCTGCGACCAAATGACGCGGCCAGCTCCGCGGGGTTAGGACGATCAGGTCGAAGCGGGCGTCGAGGGCGGCGAGATCGGCATTTTGGCCGAGAAAAGCCAGCGCCGCCCGCTCGATGCGGCGGCGTTGACCGGGACCGAGGGCGTGACTGGCATCATCAAGGGTTTGCCGCGCCTTGACCTCGATAAAGGCAAGAACATTGCCGCGCCGGGCGATGATATCGATTTCGCCGCCTGCCGCCTGATAGCCGCGGCGTAAAATTTTATAGCCGCCAAGGCGCAAGCGCCAACAACTCAAGGCTTCGGCAAATCTGCCGAAACGATAGGCGGTTTTTTTCGCGGCGGTCATTTTTGCGCGCCGCTTAAGGCCAAGGCACGGGCGTAAACGTCACGTTTGACCGCCCCGCTCGCGGCACTGACCGCCGCCACCGCGTCTTTCAGTGACAAGCTGTTCAACGCCTCGCCAAGCATATGGTCGATATCTTCGGGCGTTGCCTTATCGTCAAGTGCCAGGGGCGGGGCGATGACGATGGTTACTTCGCCCTTGGGCGATCCGGCTTGCCGGTAATGGTCTGCCAGCTCATTAAGGGTGCCGCGACGGACCTCCTCAAACTTCTTCGTCAGTTCGCGGCCGATGGTGGCCTTGCGGGAACCCAGGACCACGGCCATATCGGCCAGGGATTTGGCCAGCCGCTTCGGGCTTTCGAGAAACACCAGCGTCGCCGGGACGGCTTTCAGTTCGCCAAGCTCGGTTTGCCGTTTGCCTGACTTATTGTTCAGGAAACCGGCGAACAGGAACCTGTCGGTGGGCAGTCCGGCCAGCACCAGGGCCGTCAGTACCGACGATGGTCCCGGCAAATGGGTGACGAAAAGATCTTCCTCGGCGCAGGCACGGACCAGTCGGTAGCCGGGATCGGAAACCAGCGGCGTTCCGGCGTCCGACACCAACGCCACGATTTGGCCTTGTTTCAGGCGCTCAATAATTTGCGGCCCGGCCTTCTCGGCATTGTGCTCATGGTAGGCCAGAAGCGGTTTGGAAATAGCGTGGATGGCCAGTAATTTTGATGTCACCCTGGTATCTTCACAGACAATAACGTCGGCCCCGCGCAGGGCGTCGAGGGCGCGCAGGGTAATATCGCGGGCATTGCCGATGGGCGTTGCTACAATGTAAAGTCCGGCGCAAAGGGCGCGCGGTTTACTTGCGGACGCGCCAAGGCTAGGCTCAGGCCCGCATACATTTAATGGAAGTTGAGAATGCTCAGATGAGAGGCCCGAACGCTGTGATTTGCGGTTTTGCTCCGCCCCGGATTTTACCATGTCGGATACTTGTTTTATCCTCGCTTGTGGTTGCGGCGCTGTTGGTTGTCGGCTGTGAGTCTCCACGACTTCCCCCCGTCTTTCAAGGCTCAAGCGTTCCGGTCCAGCCGTCAAGCAGTTCCGACGTCGTAAAAAGCAAGCCCGCGCCCACGCCTGAGACGGCGGCGCTGCCCACTCCTGCTCCCGCCCCCGCCCAAGCCCAAGCCCCGCAAATCGATGATCAGCGGCAGATACCCTCGCTGGTTCCTTATTTGACGGGTCAAGTGCCGCCAAGGGCAGCCGGGTTGCCCGCCACACCAGTCCCGATCACACCGATGGCGACATCTGCATCGACGGTGCGGGTGGCGCTCCTGGTGCCGCTCAGCGGGACCAATGAAACGCTCGGGCGGGCGATGCTGAACGCCGCCCAGTTGGCCTTGTTCGATTTTTCCGATCAGCGCTTCGAATTGCTCATCCACGACACCCACGGCACCGCAGAGGGGGCGATGGAAGCCGCCCGTTTCGCCATCGGCGATGGGGCATCGATCATTCTGGGGCCGCTACTTGGGACCTCGGTCAGGGCCATAGCGCCCATGGCCAGGGCCGCAAATGTCAAGGTTATCGGCTTCTCCAGCGACCGCACGGTAACTGGTGACGGTGTTTATACCATGGGTTTTTTCCCCGAAACAGAGGTCGGCCGGGTCGTTGAATACGCCGGTTCACAGGGGTTGCGGCGCTTTGCCGCCCTTGCCCCCAGCGGCGCTTATGGCGAAACCGTGGTCGAGGCCCTGAGGCAAGCCGCCGCGCGGGTTGGCGGTACGGTCACCAGAGTCCAGTTTTACGACCCGCTAACGGAAGATTTTTCAGGCGTCGTCCGCGCATTGGCCGATTACGACAGCCGCCGTCAGGCGCTCCTCAACCAGCGCGCGGAATTGGCCGAACGGGACGACGATATTGCGGTTAGGGCGCTGAAAAGACTGGAAAAACTACAAACCATCGGGGACGTACCTTTCGATGCCCTGATGTTGGCCGATGGCGGCGGGCGCTTACTGGCGCTGGCCGCGTTGCTGCCGTTTTATGATGTCGATCCGAAAAAAGTGCGGATGCTCGGCACCGGTCAGTGGGATGCGCCAGGCCTTGGCTCCGAACCGGCATTAAGCGGCGGCTGGCATGCCGGGCCGCCGCCGGACGCCCGGGCTGAATTCATGACCCAGTATGAAAGGGCGTACGGCAGCAAGCCGCACCGTCTGGCGACGTTGGCCTACGACGCGACGGCGCTGGCCGCAGTGCTCGCCAGGGCCGAGGGCGGACCAGACTTTTCCGACGCCGCCCTGACGACAAAAAGTGGCTTTTGGGGGCGTGACGGTATCTTCCGGTTCCTCGGCGATGGCAGCGTCGAGCGGGGACTCGCGGTCCTACAAATCGAACCGCGCTCAACCAAGGTCATCAGCCCCTCGCCGGAAGCGTTTCGCGAGGGGTCTTAAGGTATATTGCCCCCTCAAGCGCCGGGCGGGGGAGGCTCCGCCCATTAGCGTTATAGCCCCTCAAGCGCCGGGCGCTCACTCCGTTCGCTTGGCTGGGCCTCTGG
>CBFDEA010000025.1:0-9375 GCA_965603695.1 uncultured Rhodospirillaceae bacterium
TCAAGCGGTTGTCAATTATATATGGTGGACAGCGAAAAATTATGTGGGGAAGAATTTGGTCCATACTTAAAAAGGAATTCTTCGTGCAATGACAAACAACATCGCCCTGGCCCTGGCGCTATCACTATTGTTAGGCACCGCATTGAGCAGCCCGGCCTGGGCCGGTGACGCCGCCGCCGGCAAGCTCAAGGCCGAACAAACCTGCCAGACCTGTCACGGCATAGACGGCATCGGCATCACGCCCATGGCCGCCAATCTATCGGGCCAGCAGGAACTCTATCTTATCGCCCAGCTTAAGGCCTACAAGTCGGGCAAGCGTCAACACGAACAAATGAGCATCATCGCGGGCATGCTAAGCGACAAAGACATCGAAAACGTCGCGGCCTGGTATTCAGGCATAAAAATCACCGTTGAAATGCCAAATTAAAACCAGCCTGTCTGATGACTGAAATTAATTTCAAATTAGGTATTACAACTTTACAATGTTATATTAGACTCGTTATTTGATCTTATTTTTTCGTATTGGGGGCAATATGAAATTAGAAGAAATTCTTCTCAAAGCGGTTTTCATTGTTGTATTTACGGCGAAGTATGGGGCGCGAACCTATGTCGCCAGCCGTCGCAGGAACTGCGGTTAGTTCCCTATGGCTCATCAGACACATTACGAAGTTCTCGTTAAGCAAGATGGTCGTTGGGAAATCCACGCCCGTTATTCGCAATCAGAGAAAGAGCAAGCCATCGAAGAGGCCAAGACGCTGGATGGCCAAAAACACGTCCAGGGTATCAAGGTAATCCAGGAAATCTTTGATCCCGAGGAAGGCACGTCCAAAGAATACAATGTCTACGCCCCAGGTCAGAAAAAGCATCATCCACCACAAAGTTCTACTAAAAAGCCTTCGGATAAGAAAGTAGAAGGAAAAGCCGAGGCAACAAAACACACGAAAAAGAAGAAAAAAAGCCGCTCGTTTGCCAGAATCCTAATTCTTATCGCCTTGATTTCCGGTTTCAGCGCCATCGTCGGCGCTATGTTTACCTGGTTTGTCGGCATGTATCTGGCCGATTTTGGTATCACTGGCAACACCCAGATCAATATCCTGTTTATCGTTTTCGTGTCGGCCTTCGTGATTTCCGCCATTCCCATGGCTATGGTCTTCCTCGGCAAAGAAGATGATTAACGACGGCAGCATGTTTGACTTAAATGATTAAAGGTTGAAAAATAAAGAGACCAACTAAATCATCTAGGGATTGGAAAGAATCGTGCAATACGTCAATTGGTCCGATAAGTTCCTGACGGGACACGCATTGATCGATACGGACCATCGGAAACTATTTTCATTGATTGGTGATCTCTATGGCTATGTGCAGATAGAGGATGCCACGAGCGAGCTTGATATAGCCCTCAACGAACTGGTCGATTATGTCCATGCCCACTTCGAGCTAGAGGAGCAACTGATGGAGGCGGCGGCCTACCCGGACCTAGACACCCACAAGGAAGAGCATCGCAAACTACAGAAGCGCGTACTCGACTACATGGCCTCATACCAGAGCGATCCCTTGGCCTTCGATTTAGACGAGTTCATGGAATTCCTCATCTCATGGCTTAAAAATCATATCCTGAAATCGGACATGGCTTACGTCCCGCACTTGTTGAAAGAGGCAAAGGAAACTTAGCAATGACAGATACGACTAATGGCAGCTGCCTGTGCGGTAACGTTACTTATGAAATTCAGGGAAATTTGCGTCCAGTTTGCGCCTGCCATTGCAACCAGTGTCGCAAAACCAGTGGTCACTATGTTGCCGCGACCCAGTGTGAATCAAAGGACTTATCCATCAAAGGCGATACGCTTAGTTGGTATAAGTCCTCTAGCACGGCCGAGCGTGGGTTTTGTCGAACCTGTGGCAGCAACCTTTTCTGGCGGCGTTTTGGAAATGAGCACACATCGATTTTTGCCGGTACGATTGATGGGCCTAGCGGCCTGATCATGGACAGCCAGATTCTTACGCAAACAAAAGGCGACTACTATCAATTACCGGACGTCCCGATAAGACAACAAAGCACATTGGACTAACTTTAAACCGCGATCAGGGCCGCGGCGACCGGGCGCTCTTCGACCAACAGCACATTGAAGGTCCGACACGCGGCCCCCGTATCCATCCATTCCAGGACGATGCCGTATTCTTTCAGGCCTTCTTTAAGGTCGTCGGGGATGGTCGCGAATTCGACGACGCAACCGACGATTAGGATATCGATTTCGTCTGATTTGTCGATGACCGCGCCGAGGCTTGCAAGAGTGATGGCGTCCACCGACGTAACCGACCACGGCGTGGTCTGTTCGGGGAAGATGATCTGAGACCCTTCCAGACGCTTTCCCGCGACGCGAAAACCGCCGTCGCCATAGCCCTTAAGAAGCATCCGGGAAGCGGCAACCTGCGGTGTGATGTCTAGGGAAATGGTTTGTTACGGGGCCTGTTTGGCCGCCGCCTCCGCGTCACTACCACCGGCGCGTCGTTCGATCTTCATATATAGCAGCACCGGCACGGCCAGACAGACCGACGAATAGGTGCCGATCAGGACACCCCAGATCATCGCGAAACTAAAGCCGCGCAGGACCTCACCGCCGAGAATATAAAGGGCAAGCAGGGCAAGCAGGGTGGTGACACTGGTCATCACCGTGCGCGACAGGGTCTCGTTGATCGAATTATTAAGCAACTCAGGTAAGGGAAGCGACTTGTAACGCCGTAAATTTTCGCGCACCCGGTCATAAACGACGACCGTATCGTTGATCGAATAACCGGCAATGGTCAGGATCGCCGCCACCGTCGTCAGGTTGAATTCCAAACCCAACAGGGCAAATACGCCGATGGTACTGATCACATCGTGAACCAGGGCGACAACGGCTCCCATGCCAAACTGCCATTCAAAGCGGAACCAGACATAGACCAAAATGGCGAAAATCGCCATGCTGACGGCGTAAATGCCGTCCCAGAACAACTCGTCGCTGATTTTTGGTCCGACGAATTCAGTCCGCCGGTATTCGATGCCATTGCCAAGCGCATCCTTAACCTTTGAAATCGCCGCTTGTTGTGCCTCCTCGCCGCCTTCCTGGGCCTGGATACGGATCAGCACTTCATCGGTAGCACCGAATTCCTGAAGGCCGATCTCGCCCAATTTCAAGCCCGACAAATTGCTCCGCATGGCCTTGTTATTGGCCGGGCCATTCGTGGTTTTGATTTCGATCAGGATACCGCCCTTGAAATCAATGCCGTATTGCAGCCCTTTGGAGGCATACAGCCCGATTGAGCTTACGATCAGCAGGGCCGAAAAGATGAAAAACAGGACCCTGCGCGAGATAAAGCTCAGGTTGATGTCGCTCGGTACCAAATTCAATCCACGCAATGGCTCAGTCCTAAATCGGTAATTTGTCAGGGCGGGTTTTACGCAACCACGCCACGACCATTAAACGGGTCAACATGATCGCCGTAAACAATGATGTCAGAATGCCAATGGCCAGGGTCACGGCGAAACCGCGGACCGGGCCGGAACCGAACTGATAAAGCAGGACGGCGGCGATAAGGGTGGTAACGTTGGCGTCGATAATCGTCATAATGGCCCGCGAATAACCCGCATCAATGGATGAAATCGGCGTCCGACCGGCGCGGACTTCCTCGCGAATACGCTCGAACACCAGCACATTGGCGTCGACCGCCATGCCGATGGTCAGGACGATGCCGGCGATGCCGGGCAGCGTCAATGTCGCCTGCAGAAGCGACAGCGCCGCGCCAATAAGGATAATATTGGCAAGCAAGGCGACATCGGCCATCAGTCCGAAACGGCCATAGACGATAACCATAAAACCAATGACCATGGCCATGCCGATGATCGAGGCAATTTTACCCGCAGCGATGGAGTCGGCACCGAGGCCCGGCCCGACAGAACGTTCTTCAAGGATTTGAAGGGGCGCAGGCAGCGCACCGGCACGCAGCAACAAGGCCAGATCCTGAGCCCCCTGCACCGTAAACTGACCCGAAATAACGCCGCTACCGCCCAATATCGGTTCACGAATAACCGGGGCGCTGATGACCTTGGCGTCGAGAACGATGGCAAACAGTTTGTTGACGTTATCGGTCGTCACCTTGCCGAAGCGTTTGCCACCGACCGTATCAAAACGGAAACTAACGACCGGCTGGTTGTCCTGAAAGGTCGGTTGCGAGTCGATCAGGGTATCGCCGCTGAGCATCACCTTCTTATGCAAAAGATACATACGCGGACGCCCGTCAACACCGGTCTCGTCGGCCGACGGCATCAGCATCGATCCTGGTGGCACCCGACCGCCAAGCGATGGCACCGGGCGTTCATCGACCAGGTGGAAAGAAAGTTTCGCCGTCTTGCCGAGCAGCCGCTTGACCCGTTCAGGGTCATCCAGTCCCGGAAGCTGGACGAGGATACGGTCTTCACCCTGACGCTGGATAGTCGGTTCGCGGACACCGGTTTCATCGATGCGGCGGCGAACAATTTCGATGGACTGCTCAATCGCCGCAGTCCGACGATCCCTGATCGACTTTTCAGTCAGTTGCAAAGTAATGCGGCTAATATCTGAAACCTCGACGGTAAAGTCGCTATCCAGATTTCGCATCAACTGACGCGCTTGTTCGGTCTGCGCGGGGTCTTTGATCTTGACGCTGGCAGCCATACCATCGACGCCAAGTTCACCGTAGTTGATACGCGCCTTGCGCAGGGCCGTGCGCATGGTATCGACGACCGCTTCCAGGCGCTCAGCGATGACACTGTCGACGGCAACCTCAAGCAACAGATGCGAACCACCCTGAAGATCGAGACCAAGGCTAACTTGCTTACTGGGCATCCAGGACGGTAACGCGGCGGCCTGTTTAGCACTCAGGAAGTTAGGAGCAGCAAAAATCACACCGAGCAGGCAGATGCCGAGGATCAGGATGACTTTCCATTTGGCGAAATAAATCATGGCCTCAGCTTTTTCCGCCCAGCAAGCCCTTCAGCTTGGAAGCGGGGCCTTTGCCTTCATCACCACCGTCAGACTTGTCGGACTTGTCGGACTTGTCGTCTTTCTTGTCCTTCTTGTCTTCCTTGACCGGTTCGGTTTTGGTCAACACGGCGGCTAGCAGGCCACGCTGAACACGAACCTTGACCCCGTCGGCGATTTCGACGGTGATTTCCTGATCATCGGAAACCTTGGTGACGGTGCCGAGAATACCGCCGCCGGTAACGACTTTATCGCCACGACGAACGGCTTCCAACAGGGCCTTGTGCTCTTTTGCCTTCTTTTGCTGCGGACGAATCAGCAGGAAATAGAAGACGACGAAAATCAGGATCAACGGGAACATTGCCTCGAGACCACTGGCACCACCGGCACCACCGGCGGCCTGGGCGTAGGCTGGCGAAATAAAACTCATGGGACTCCCCGAATTAAAAACATTAAAGTGCCGAAAAATCCGGCAAGCGAGGGACTATAACGTCCCCGACGCGACTTGCAACCGCTATCGTCCTGCCGTAAAAACGATATTTACAGGAATCTGGATGCCATGCCCGAATTTGACCTAAAACCCGTCCTCACGCGCATCGCCGACGCCCTCGATCGCCTCGCCCCATCGGCAAGTGCTGGAAACGATCTTAACGCCGCTGACGCCTTCGTTTGGCATACCCAGGGAGCTTCCCTGCAACCTGTCGACAAGGTTAATCGGGTCGATTTCGGTTTGCTTAAGGGAATCAACCACCAGAGCGACATCCTGCTCGATAACACCCTGAATTTCGCCAAAGGCCTGCCCGCCAACAACGCTTTGCTGTGGGGCGCGCGCGGCACCGGCAAAAGTTCTCTGGTCAAGGCCGTCCATGCCCGGGTCAATGAAACCATGTCCCCTGCCCTGGCGCTGGTTGAAATCCACCGCGAGGATATTCCCTCGCTGCCCCAGTTGCTCAGTCTGCTGAGCAATTCTGAGCGGCGTTGCCTGATTTTTTGCGACGATCTGTCTTTTGACGGCGAGGATTCGGCCTATAAATCGCTGAAAGCGGTTCTCGAAGGCGGCATCGAGGGTCGCCCCGACAACGTGATTTTTTACGCGACCTCAAACCGCCGCCACCTGATGCCCCGCGACATGATCGAAAACGAACGCTCAACCGCCATAAATCCGGCCGAAGCGGTCGAGGAAAAGGTCTCCCTATCGGACCGCTTCGGCCTGTGGCTGGGTTTTCACAACTGCGACCAACAGACCTTTTTCGACATTATCGACGGTTATGTCGACTATTATGGACTGGAAATCGCCACCGACGACCTACGCGCCCAGGCCATCGAGTGGACGGTCACCCGCGGCGCCCGCTCCGGACGCACCGCCTGGCAATTTATCCAGCACCTTGCCGGACAGTTGGGTAAAAGCCTGTAAACCCTTATTTTCTCTGGGGTGTGAGCCAGATCACTGACAGACGGGCAGCAATTTTCTAGGTTATTGGATGTGAAAATACATTCGATGCGGGAGATTGCTATGGTTAGCGCGGCATTGAGTGACGAAAACTGGAAACTGACCGCCCCAAAAGTGGCAATTGATGCTGCGGACCGCGCGCGTATTGTCCTGCCAATTGATTTCAGCCTTTCCAATAGCGAATTCGCCCGGCACGGCAACGATTTGATGATCCGTTCCCTGGACGGCGTCGTCATTGCCGTTCGTGGTTATTTTGACCGCGGCAGTTATCCAAAACTGGTCGAGTATGCGAATCCGGAAAACTCTGTTTCACCAGAATTTGATAGTCAGGGGCCGGGTCAGAGCAATGGCACAGACCCGGCATCCAATGACGAAGTCTTTGTTTATCAGTCTGGTGATGGAAAGATACATATTAACGACTTCGATTTTGGCGATGTTATCCGATTTGAAGGCTTTAATAGCGCCGACATCCTTATCAATAACGTGGGCAAGAATGTCGTGCTGACCATCGTTGGTGAAAAAGGCGACAGCATTACCCTCAACCAGCCATACGAAACGGATACCGACAGTTATTCGATTACCCAGACTGACGATGACTCCGTGATCGTCACGCTCGATAACCAATGAGCTAGGTCAAGCCTTCGGTAGGTATTTTATCGGATCGATGGCGACCTTGCCCTTGCGCAGTTCAAAATGAAGCTGCGGCACCTGGACGCTGCCCGATGAACCAACCTTGGCGATGGTTTGTCCCTTTTTGATTTTATCGCCGCGCTTGACCAGAAGCGTCTCGTTATGGGCGTAAGCCGTGATCCAGCCACCCGTGTGCTTGAGCAACAGCAAGTTGCCAAAGCCGCGCAGCTCGTTACCCGCGTAGGCGACGACACCGTTCTCCGCTGCCATTACATGGCTGCCGCGCGGGGCGGCAATGTTGATGCCATCGTTCTTCAAACCTTGTGATTTGCCGCCATAAGTCGAGACAATTTTACCCCTGAGCGGCCACAGGAAACCCTTGCCCGATCTGGCCGGCGGGGCCGCGACGATCTGCTGCTTCGGCCGTGCCTTTGTGCGAAGAGTCGTCCGCTTGGGGGCAGCGGCTTCGGCGGTGGGGATGCTGACGGGTCGAGCGCGGTTGGCGTCGGGCAAGGCCAGACGTTGATCGATGTGGATGGTATAAGGGGCTTTAAGACCATTAAGACGGGCGATTGCGTACATGTCGGAATTTGTCTTCGCGGCAATGACGCTTAAGGAATCTCCGCGCTTGACGACGTAGCCGCGCGCCCTGGGCAAGACAAGCCGCTGGCCGGGCGTCAGCACGTAAGGAGCTCGCAGTTTGTTGGCTTCAATAATCGCCCGGGCCGATATCTGATGCCGCCTGGACAGGCCATAAACCGTATCGCCCTTACCGACGATGATCGCATTGGCATTTATGAAGGCTTGCGAAGAACCACTTTTCGTTTGCGGTCGGTTGGTTGCCCTCGGGCCGTCATCGGGCGGCGGCCATTCGGCCCACCCGCAAGCGCTCAGCACAAGCAGAACAGTGAACAGGATAGAACCCTGTTTCAGGGGTAAGGTCCGAATCATCCCTGATTATCACCAAGGAGCCGACTTTCTTCAATCATCGTGGTGAAAAGGCGCTTACTTAAAGGCCGGCTTTTTCGATTTCTTCTTGCGCTTCAGCGGACTCGAACCGGGTGCCGTCGGTCCGCTACTGGGCGCTCCATCCTTGTCGAAGTGGCTTTGATAGGGTTTCTTGCCCGTCGGCTTCTTTGCCGCCTTGTCCCAGGTTTTGCCCTTGGGCTTGTCCCAGGTTTTCTCCTTGGGCTTGTCCTTGGGTTTTTCCCATGTGTTTTCACGCAGTTTGTCCTTGGACTTTTCCCATGGTTTGTCACGTGGCTTGTCCTTGGATTTCTGCCATGGTTTGTCGCGCGATTTGTCATCGCCGCCTGTATCACGCTGTTCTTTGACAAACCGGCCTTTTGGTTTGAAATCCCCGCGGCCACCAGACTTGTCGGCACTGTAGGGTTTCTTCTTACCAAAGGTTTTTTTACCGCCGCCGCCCTTGGCGACATCGGGAATACCGTCCAGGCGAGTCAGGACGACGCCCTTGTCGACTTTGCCGCCGGGGCCGACGGCTTCCAGGAATTTCTCGACACTTTCGCGGGTCAATTCGACAAAAGTCTCAGTTTGCTGAATGCGGATGGCACCAATTTCATTCTTGGTGATGTGACCGGCGCGGCACAGCATCGGCAGCAACCAGCGTGGCTCGGCGTTTTGATCGCGCCCGACGTTCAACGAAAACCAGACGCCATTTTTGAAATCTTCTCGCGACGCTCTCTGCTGTGGCGCTTCCACAGGGCCGGTATCGATTAATTCTTCCGGCGCCGAGCGTTCGGCAAAATTCTGCCGGACGAAGGCGGCAGCGACCTGTTCGGCGCTGTGCTTGGCCAGCAGTTCCGTGACGAAGGTTTGCTCGAATTCGCTCAAAGGCGTGCTAAAGGAAGGATCGTCGAGTATCCGTTCGCGGTCGCGTATCATAATCTCTTTGGCCGAAGGCGGCTTCGCCCAGGCCGCATCGATGTTGGCACTGCCGAGCAGCCGTTCGGTTCGCTTACGCATACTGTGCGGCACGATCAGCGTACACACACCCTTGCGCCCGGCGCGTCCGGTGCGACCACTGCGATGCAAAAGCGATTCCCGATTTTTCGGAATATCGGCGTGAATAACCAGTTCCAGATTCGGCAGATCGATACCACGCGCCGCAACGTCGGTGGCGACGCAGACACGGGCTCGCCCGTCGCGCATGGCTTGCAGGGCGTGGGTGCGTTCGTTCTGGCTTAATTCACCCGACAAGGCGACAACCGAAAATCCCCGGTTGTTCAGGCGAGAAGTCATGTGGTTGACGGTGGCGCGGGTAGCGCAGAAAACGAT
>CBFDEA010000026.1:0-9367 GCA_965603695.1 uncultured Rhodospirillaceae bacterium
CCTGTCAATGAGCGTCACTGGTTAACGGTGCTTAGGCCTGAGAACATGGCAACACCGCGAATCAAGTCAAGCGCCCGGTCCAGCTGATAGTCGCGGGCTTTGCTTTCCGCCGCTTTATCATCGAACGTTGGCGCGGCCTTTTCGGCATCGGGCGCCGCCTTGGGGTCCGCGGCGTTGCCGTTCTCCAGCGCGCCACGCAAATCCGCCTCGCGACGGGCCTTGGGCACGGTGATCGCCTCGATCTTAGCCAATTCTACGATAATATCGGGTTCGATACCGACGGCCTGGATGGACCGGCCAGAGGGCGTAAAATACCTGGCTGTGGTCAAGCGCATGGCACCCTGCCTGGAAAGTGGCATGATAGTCTGCACCGAGCCCTTACCAAAGGATTTGGTGCCCAGCAAGATCGCCCGATTATGGTCCTGCAGCGCCCCGGCGACGATTTCCGATGCCGAGGCAGAGCCGCCGTTTATCAACACCACCAGGGGCAAGTCATTGATCAGATCGCCTTTGCGGGCGTTATAACGCGAGGTGTCTTCTGGTTTACGCGAACGGGTCGAGACGATCTCGCCCTTATCGAGGAAAATATCAGAGACCGCGACCGCCTGATCGAGCAAGCCGCCCGGATTGTTGCGCAGGTCGAAAATGACGCCCTGCAATTTATCGCCGACGGCTTCGCGGAATTTGGCGATGGCCTTCTTGACCCCCACGTCGGCTTGAGCGCTGAACGAGGTAATGCGTAAATAACCGATATTGCCTTCCATGCGTGAACGCACCGCCTGGATCTTGACGATGGCGCGGGTGATGCTGACGTCAAAATCCTCGACGCCCTTACGACGAACGGTAATCTTAATATCGGTACCGACCTTACCGCGCATTTTTTCGACCGCCTGCGCCAGAGTCAGCCCGAGAACCGGCTCGTCATCGAGATGGGTGATCAGGTCTCCGGCTTCGATGCCTGCCCGGAAAGCCGGTGTATCGTCAATCGGAGAGACCACCTTGACCAGTCCGTTTTCCATGGTCACTTCGATGCCCAGGCCGCCGAAACGACCACGGGTCTGCACCTGCATGGCATTGTAATCTTTGGCGTTAAGGTAACTCGAATGCGGATCAAGGGACGTCAACATGCCGCCGATTGCCGCCTCGATAAGTTCTTCATCTGTCAATTCCTCGACATAATCGCTACGAATCCGCTCGAAAACATCACCGAACAGATTGAGCAAACGATAAGTCTCGGCGTTACTTTCAGCTTTTTCCTGAGCCAATGCGACCCCGGACTGCACCACTGAGAACAGCGGAGTCAGGAAAAACGCCACCGTGACAATTTTGAAAAATCGATTTTTCATCCGTTCACCTTAACCTTAATTTTGCGCGCTGCCAGCCACGGCAATGGGTTGATCGGCTGTCCGTTGCGTCGTAATTCCACATATAGAACCGGCGGGCTATTTTCCGAACCACCCATGATACCCGCTGGTTCGCCCGATAGCACCTGTTGCCCGATAACGTTATCGATACGGGCGAGGCCCGCAAGCAGGCTATGATATCCCTCGCCGTGTTCGATGATCAAGAGCCGCCCGTATCCCTTGAAGAGACCGGCGAAGACCACCGTGCCGTCATGGGGCACGACAACTTGCGCACCGGCCCCTGTTTCAATGGTAATCCCCTTGCGGGTAAGCCCCGTTTCCAGGGCCTGGCCATAACGCCCGGCCAGCCGCCCGATGGCAGGATAAGGCAGCGTTCCTCTGGCTTTACTGATCAATGGCGGGTTGTTTTTTGTTGGTTGCGGTTTTTTATTTTTGCTTTTGTCGGCCTTCAAGCGGGCCATCAGGTCTTGCAGATTTTTCGATTTCCTGACCAGCGCGCGGATTCGTTTTTCTGCTTTCAGGGTCTCCGAGTCGGCGCTTCTTTTGAGCTTCGTCTTTTTCCCGAGCAGACCATCCAGACGCTGGCGTTCGATGTCGAGACCAGTCCGCACGGAAGCCAGTTGCAGACGTTTTTCGACCGATTGTTTACGTGCCTGGGTCAATTCCGTAAGGTCGTGGCGCAAGATCGTCGCGCGATCTTCGATAGCCGGGACGGCGGCGCGCAGCAGAATAGCGCCACGCACCGTGTCAGATGGGCTTATCGGCGCGGCGATCATCGCTTCGGGTGGATGACGGGCCATGCGTTGCAGGGCCATCAGAACATGGCCGAACTGTTGGCGTCTTTGGCTTAACAGGACGAGCTTGTCTTTTTCGGCAAGGGCCAGCTCCACCAGCCTGTCTTCGAGATCGAGAACCGCCGTTTCGTGGCCTTGAATAGCCGCCGCCACCTTCACCGTCTCGGCCTTCAGACGCTTAAGTTCTCGTGCCAGCTCAAGGGCCTTCGACTTCAGGCTATCGCGTTGCTTTTTGCCTTGATCCAGGGCCCGCTCGATTTCTTGCAGCTTGGCCCCAGGCTTGCTTTCCGCCGCAGCCACAAGGCTCGGCAAAGCGACAGCCGAAAGCCAAAAAATCAGGACAATGAATTTCAACTGACTCGTTCTCTAATCAGGCTGCGACCGGTCATTTCTTGCGGTTGTTTCAGTTCCAGCAGCTTCAACAAGGTCGGCGCGATATCGGCCAGCGAACCGTCTTTCAAGCCGCCCGCCCAGTCCGGCGCGTTGAGCATCAAAAGCGGGACCGTGTTTGTCGTATGGGCGGTGTGCGGCTGTCCGGCATCTTGCGCACCGTCCCACATCTGTTCGCAATTGCCATGATCGGCGGTGATCAGCAAGACGCCACCGGCCTTAGTCACGGCTTGTTCCAACCTGCCCAGGGCGGCATCGAGAGTTTCGACCGCCTTGCAGGCTGCCGCCAGCACACCGGTATGGCCGACCATGTCGCCATTGGCGTAATTGACGACAATCAGATCAAACGTCCCTGCGGCAATGGCCTGGGTCAGCTTGTCGGTGACTTCCGGGGCCGACATTTCCGGCTGCAGGTCATAGGTGGCAACCTTCGGCGAGGGCACAAGGATGCGTTCCTCGCCTTCATACTCCTGCTCGCGACCACCGTTAAAGAAAAAGGTGACGTGGGCATATTTTTCGGTTTCAGCAATGCGCAACTGCTTCATTCCGGCGCGCGAGACGACCTCGCCGAGAATGTTCGTCAGCTCAACCGAAGGAAACAAGATGGCGAAATAGCGATCCAGGTCGCTGGAATAACTGACCATGCCGAGACGCGCGGCAAAGGCAACGACGCGCTTGCGCGCAAAGCCATCAAAATCCGGGTCGACGAGGGCGCAGAGGATCTCCCGCGCCCGGTCGGAGCGGAAGTTGGCCATCAGCAAGCCATCGCCATCTTGCATACCAGGGAAGCCGTCGATGGCCGTCGGCAGGACGAATTCGTCGCTGAGGCCCGCCGCGTAAGCTTGGTCGATGGCGGCCAGGGCGTCGCTTGCGCTCTCGCCGACGCCGCCGCTCAGAACATCGTAAGCCAGTCCGACCCTGTCCCAGCGGTTGTCCCGGTCCATGGCGTAATAGCGCCCGCAAACCGTGGCAACGCGGACGTTGGTCAGGCCTTCGATATTTTTCAGAAAGTCTGCCATAAAGCCGCGGGCGCTTTTCGGCGGCGTATCGCGACCGTCCAGAAACACATGCACACACACCGCAATACCGGCACGATTGAGGGTTTCGGCGAGGGCGAGGATGTGGCGCTCATGGGAATGCACACCGCCTGGCGACAACAGACCGAGCAAATGGCAAGCGCCGCCGCTGGCGTTTAATCTGTCGATGATATACTGCAGCGCCGGTTTTTCCGCCAGCGAGCCATCGGCCACCGCTTCGTCGATGAGCGGCAAATCCTGTTTGACGACGCGGCCCGCCCCCAGATTGGTGTGACCGACCTCGGAATTGCCCATCTGCCCATCGGGCAGTCCGACATCCGTGGCCGAGGCCTGCAGATGGGCGCTGGGCAGGGTCGCGACAAAACGATCCCAATTCGGCGTTGCCGCCTGGGCGATCGCGTTGTTGTCGCCTTCGGATCGTTCTCCCCAACCATCAAGGATGCAAAGAACGACGGGTTTCGGCCTGTTCACAGAATCTGACATAGGCGGGAGTATAGCGTTCCTAACCGATCAAGTCGTTGATGTATTGATTGACTTCCCTGGCGTGCAGACGGGCCTTACGCTGGGTTGGCGGCAGGGCTTCGGCGTGGAAGAATTCCGGCAGTTCATCATCTTTTTCGGTGAAGCCGGCGGCCTGATTAAACTGCTTTTCCAGGCGCAAGGTATCGACGCCGATTTTCCAGATGAAGGCGGGGTCGACATCGGTGCCATGGGCGTTGTTGATGCCTTCGGCAATCAACTGATGATGGGTATTGGTCACCGAACGTCCGAAAACGCACAGGCCGAAACTGTCGGCAATGGCGCTATGAACCTGAATATCGAAACTTTGCTGAGCCAGTTCCTCGACGCTTTTGTCGGCACATTCGAAGGCCGGCAGGTTGCCGACCGTATGATCGGCACCCTGGGCCGTGACCATCATCGAAATGGCGGTCACTTCGATAACCCGGGGGTCGTAAGCGCTGAGCGCCTGCTTCTTGATAACCGGCAACCGCTTGATTCCGTAATGTTCGCCGACACGGGCCGTTCCCATAGCCAGCAAACGCCCGTTTTCGTTACCCTTGGCGATATCATCAAGGCTGCGGGCCATGAAATCGACATCGCCGAATTCCGCCTGCCCACCATCCATCAGGACACCCAACGTGGCCCCGGTTTCGATGGTGTCGATGCCCAAATCGTTAGCGATATTGTTGAGCCTTGCGACATCGTCGGGATCGGCAATACCACAGTTGGAACCCATCAGGCAGAGGGTCTCATATTCCAGCGGCGAGACCATCTCCTTGCCGTCTTTATCGAAATAAACGTTGGAACATTTAATCACGCAACCGGGCATGCAGGCGTGCGAGGGATCGCCGCCGCGCTCGACATTGCGCTCGTAAATATGCTGACCGCCAAGAAGCAACGTGCCCTTGTCGATATCGACGAATTGACCGCCTGTGAAGTTACGGACCGGCAGGCCGCCGGTGTAATTGGTCATATCGGCGACCATCGCCGTGCCCAGCTTTTTCATATTCTGGACGGCCGGTTCGGCTTCCAGCTTGGCGGCATAGTCGCGCACCGTGGCAATGGTTTTCTTCTTATCATGCAAGGCCGGCATCCGGTCCATCTCGACGACGATGGCCTTGACCTTTTTTGACCCCATGACGGCACCGACGCCACCGCGTCCGGCCAGCCGCACCGGGCGGTTTTCCCGGTCGCTGAAACTGATACCGGCGATCAGCCCTTGGTATTCGCCGACCGGCCCGCAAATGCCGAGACTGATTTTTTTGCCGTATTTTTCATGCAGCATGGTGGCGGTCTCGAAGGCGCCCTTGCCCATATAGGGGGCGGCGTCATGAAATGTGATCTCGCCGTCCTTGGCAAAGTGGATAATCTGCCAGTCGTTTGAAATTCCCCGCAAGGTGAACCCGGCCAGCCCCAGATGCCCCAGGGCCACTGCGAAAGTGCCGCCGACATTGGATTCCTTGATGCCGCCGGTAAGCGGGCTTTTGCAGCCGACGCTGAGACGGTTGCCATTGGACATGTTGGTCCCGGCGAAAGGCCCGGCAGAGAACATAAGCGGATTGTCGCCCGATAACGGGTCAACCGTGGCGACGCCTTCTTCAAGCAAGGTCTTGGCGATCAGGTAACGACCGGCGCGGGAAATGTCCTCGCCGTGCAATTCTTTGGTTTCGACCTTGCGTTCGGCCAATTCGATGTTCAGATACTTACGCATGATTTCTCAGAATTCCTGTTTAACATTATTGTCGATGATAGGGGTGTCCACCCAGAATGCACTGGGCCCGGTATATTTGTTCGGCGAGCAGGCCGCGGACCAACATATGCGGCCAGGTCTGGTTGCCAAATGACAAGGTCAGCCGGGCCTGGCTGCGCACACTTGCGTCCAGTCCGTCGGCGCCGCCAATCATAAAGACCAGATCGCGCTGTCCCTCATCACGCCAGCGGCCAATATGGTCTGCAAACTGTGGGCTGGACAAGGATTTTCCGCGCTCGTCCATGGCAACAATCAAGGCCCCCTTTGGTACCGTGGCCATTAGCAATGCGGCCTCGCTACGCTTCAGCTCAGGACCTTGCAGGGGGCGTTTTTCCTCGACCTCTTTCAATTCCAGTGAAAAGGGTTGCTGCAGGCGGTTCAGATAGTGCTCGAATAAAGCTTTCTCCGGCCCTGCCTTGGCGCGGCCCACTGCGGCTATGACAAAGCGCATCAGGTCAAGCTGTTCGCCGCCAGTGTGCCATCCGTTGTCTCGGGCAAGGGAACGCCCCACATCTTTTCGATGTTGTAGAATTCCCGGACTTCCGGACGGAACAGGTGGACGATGATGTCGCCGCCGTCAATCAACACCCAGTCGCATTGAGACTGTCCTTCGACAGAGACGTTTTTAATGCCACTCTGTTTGATTTTTTCACGGAGGTTTTCAGCCATCGCGCTGACATGGCGCTGTGAGGTGCCGCTGGCAATAACCATGTAATCGGTCAAAGATGTTTTGCCTTCAAGGTCGATCACGACAACGCCTATGGCCTTGTCGTCATCCAGCGACTTTTCCACCAGAGCCAGCAATTCTGCTGGCGCCAGTGTCGATTTTTTCTTGCGGGGTATGGTCGGCTCCTAACATTTCATTGGCTTACGGGATCATCCCGAAACCATCACTATTTACGCACCCGCCGATTTTCGGCGCGAATGCGGGTGGCGGATTGTGTATTTAACCGGGTTCGTAAAAAAGTCCAAGCCGGTGGTTTCATATCCGCCAATGAGCGGGCGCGAAACCGGGATATTCTTGAGCCCCGGAAGCGCCGCGCCGCCTTACCGGCCAGCGCCCGTGAACAATAGGCCGGACGGGCGAAAATCGCAATGGGAACGATTCTAAAAAGGCTCCGCCAACGGCTCCAGCGCGGCATCTGCACCAACAGGTCCGCACCCATCACCCAAACGAAGGAATCCTTGGGAAACTGCTGCTTCAGGGCGACAATCGTATCGACCGTGTAGGGACTGGCGTGGTTCTCTTCAAAATCGCTGACGACGATACGCGGATCGACGGCGGCGACTTTCCTGGCGTCTTTAAGTCTTGCCGCGAAGGGTGCCATGTCGGAAGCCGGTTTCAAGGGATTTTGCGGACTGACCAGCCACCACAACTGATCGAGCTTTAGACGCTCCAGGGCGAGGACGGAAATATGCACGTGTCCGTCATGGGCCGGGTTGAACGAGCCACCGAGCAGACCGATCCGGCGGCCGCTCACGGACGACACTGGCCGGTCCCGCGGACGATGTATTTGAAACTGGTCAACTGTTCGACGCCGACCGGCCCACGGGCGTGCAACTTGCCTGTCGAAATACCGATTTCCGCGCCCATGCCGAATTCACCGCCGTCGGCGAACTGGGTCGAGGCATTGACCATGACGATGGCGCTATCGACTTCATTGAGGAAGACGCTTGCCGATTCGGCGTCTTCGGTGATGATGCAATCCGTGTGCCGAGAGCCGTGCGCGGCAATGTGGCTGACGGCGGCGGCAACGTCCGCGACGACGGCCACCGAGATAATCGAATCCAGGTATTCCGTGTCCCAATCGGCGTCCGAGGCCGGGATGATCCGCTTATCGAGGGCCTGGGCGGCGGCGTCGCCGCGAACCTCGCATCCGGCGGCGTTCAGATCGTCGACGATGCCCGGCAGCATGGCCCCCGCTGAACGGGCGATCAGCAGGGTTTCGGCGGCACCGCAGACACCGGTCCGGCGCATCTTGGCGTTGACGATAATGTCCCGCGCCATCTGCGCATCGGCGCTGCCATCGACATAAATATGACAGACCCCTTCGAGATGCTTGAACATGGGAATCCGGCTTTCGGCGGTGATCCGTTCGATCAGCGACTTGCCGCCACGCGGCACGATGACATCGACATAATCGCTAAGGCGCAACAGTTCTCCGACGGCGGCGCGGTCGCGAGTCGCCACCAACTGGATCGAAGCCGCAGGCAACCCAGCCGCCTGCAGGCCATCGGCCAGACATGCCATGATCGCCGCCGATGAATGGAAACTTTCCGAGCCACCGCGCAAGATCACCGCGTTGCCCGCCTTCAGGCACAATGCGCCTGCGTCCGCCGTAACGTTGGGCCGGGATTCATAGATCACCCCGATAACGCCGAGCGGCGTGCTGACGCGGGCGATGTGCAGGCCGTTCGGGCGATCCCAATCGGCCATGCTGACGCCGACGGGATCGGCGAGATCGGCAATCGCCTCGAGGCCGCTGGCCATGGCTTCGACGCGGCCTGCGTCGAGCAGCAGGCGATCGAGGAACGACCCCTTCAGGCCTTTTTCCTCGGCGGCGGCCATATCGAGGGCGTTGGCCGCGAGAATTTCCGATGTACGGGCGCGCAGACTGGCCGCGGCTTCGCGCAGGGCCGAGTTCTTGGCATCGCTCGTGGCAACCGCAAGCTCGGTGGCGGCGGCCTTGGCGGCTATGCCCATATTGCGCATCAGGGCGGGGATATCGTTTGTTTCAGGCGCGTTCATGACAACACCAGATCGTCTCTGTGAATCAACTCATCGGCCCCACGGTAGCCCAGCAGGGTTTCGATTTCACTGCTTTTATGGCCCATCAGCAAGCGGGCGTCGGTGCCTGAGTAGGCGACCAGGCCGCGCGCCACTTCCGCGCCCGCGCCAGCCGTGACGATCACCGCGTCACCCTTCTGGAAACTGCCCTCGATGGCGACGACGCCTGCGGGCAGCAAACTCTTGCCGCTTTTCAGGGCCTTCAACGCGCCGTCATCGACGACCAGGGTGCCGGACGGGTTGAGAGTGCCGGCGATCCAGTGCTTGCGCGCCGTGCGCGGGGTCGCCTTGGGCATGAACCAGGTGCAGGACGCGCCTTCTTCGATGCCGTGAATCGGGTTGAGGCTGCGCCCATCAGTAATGACCATACGACACCCGGCAGCCATGGCGATCTTTGCCGCGACCAGCTTTGTCACCATGCCGCCGCTGCCGACATTGCTTTGGGACTGCCCGGCCATGGCCTCGATTTCCGCCGTAATTTCATGCACTTCGGGGATGATCATGGCGCTGGCGTCGTGCCGGGGATCGGCGGTGTAAAGACCGTCTATATCGGAAAGCAGAATAAGCGTGTCGGCGCTGACCATGGCGGCGACACGGGCGCCCAGGCGATCATTGTCGCCAAAGCGGATTTCATCGGTGGCGACGGTGTCGTTCTCGTTGATCAGCGGCACCGCACCGAGCCTGAGCAAGGTTTCCAATGTATTGCGGGCGTTCAGGTACCGTCGCCGGTTTTCACTGTCGTC
>CBFDEA010000027.1:0-9293 GCA_965603695.1 uncultured Rhodospirillaceae bacterium
ACAGCCCAGGAAGCCGCCGTACTGCAGGCTTGGTCGACAGTCCAGGTGGTAATCTCCTCGATCAGGCCGGCCTTTTCGGCAATCGGAATAAACTCGGCCGGGGAAATCCACTGTCCGCCTTTGTACGGCCAGCGAAGAAGCGCCTCGCAGCCGATAACGGTGTTGGTCTTCAAATTGACCTGCGGCTGATAAAACAATTCGAAGGCACCGGTTTCGATCGCCGAACGCAGCCATGCCACGATCTGAGTGCTACGCACCAGGCGCTCTTTGATCGCACTCTCAAAAAAGACAATGCTGCTGGCTACTGAATTCTTTGCTTCATGAAGGGCAATTTCAACGTCTGTCAGAATGATCTTTGCCGTTGATTCCTTGGGGTCGATAAGGCCGACACCCATGGAAACATTGACAAACACGCTTGATCCCATCAGCTCGAAGGAATCAGAGGCGATCAGAAACAAACGTTCGGCAATGTTCCTCAAATGGGCAATATCATTGCCATCATCCGATACGTACAGGACCTTGAACAACCGCTCCCCCGTCCTGGCGACGATGGAAAGCGGGTTCATCTGATCGCTCAGACGTTTTCCCGTCTCATAGATAATCAATTCCGCCGCTTCCAGGCCGAACGTGCCGATAATATCGCCCATCCCCGATAGCTCGATGGACGCGACAAAGCCCTGGCAGTTCTGATCGATACTCTCGCCCAGGCGTTCCAGGAAGAACGCTTCATTGTGCATGCCTGTCGTTTGATCGGTGTAGGCCAATTGCTGGATTTTCTTTTCGGCCTGCTTGCTTATAGAGATGTCATGGATGATGGCGCTAAAGTATTTTCGATTGCCAACTTCCCAGACCCCCAGAGATAGCGTCAACGGAATTTCGTGCCCGTCCTTATGCAGGCCTGAGACCTCAACAGTCTTGCCGATTATCGAGTACTTGCCGGTTTCATTGGCGCGTTTCAGGCCTACCGTGTGGGCAGCCCTGAATTGTGCGGGCATCAGAACCGTCACCGGCAGGCCGAGTATCTCTTTTTCGCTATAACCGAACACCATTTGCGCCCCTGGGTTCCATGACTCAAGGTTGCCTTCGTCATCAATAGAGACAATTGCCGTTACATTGCTGGATTGAAATATCGCCCGTAATTTATTTTCACTTTGCAGCAAGGCCTCTTTGGCTCGCTCCACAGCGTTGGTGCGGGCGTCCAGGGACTCGGCCATATGATCGAAAGCCAAACCCAGCCGGCCAAGTTCGTTGGCTTCATTGGCAAAGTCGGAACGCACCTTCAGATCGCCATCGGCCAGGGCCTCGGACGTCGAGACGAGGCGGCTAATGGGATTAAGAAGCAGTGCCTTTGCCCCGACCCAAACCAGAAACAGGGATATCGCCGTGAGAAATCCAATAATCATCAGGCGCCGGTAGAGGTTATCCAGTATCGCGTTTTGCAATATATCCAGCGACGTGAAGGAAACGACGTGCGCACCACCAGGTATTTGAGGGATGCTCGCATGCGCCGCGATCATGGTGTGAGCGTCTTCAAGCTTGAAAGTGACCGTGCCCTCATGCTTGTCACCGGCCAGACGGATAAGGCCGTCATCAACGACACCGCCAACCGGGTAGGAACCATCCGGATAGGACGCAAGGGCCGTACCCTGACCATCGAAGACAACGATGTGCTCGCCCTCAAGTTTGACGACCCCCGTCAGATATCTTCCAAGCCAGGTCAGGCTGAGGCCGTTATTGATGGTCCCGACAACCTGCTTGTGCTGATCGAAAAGGGGTTCGGAAAAAACCAGGATCGGCTTGCCGGTCAGCACCCCGAACTTAAAAGGGCTGACGGCAAACGCCCCGGTTTCGAAGGCGGCGTTTATGTTTGGCGAATGGGCGACATGGATCGGCTTGGGCAACGGCCCTGAACTACAGACTATGTATTTATCGGCATTGACCACGGAAAAATTTGTGTACTTGGTATAGCGTACACCGACATCATGCAGCAGCTTGGAGCAGGCTGCATGATTACCGCCCTTTATTTCTTCCACCGCGGCAAGACCGGTGAGCAGTTCACGAGAGGTCTCAATCAGGTCGTCAAGCTTGCCGACAACGCTGTCCGTTGAACGCTGCAGATCTTCGGTAACCTTGATTGTCGTGCGCTGCTTTGCCAACATCTCATCATAAACGTCGGTGATGGCGATGGGAAAAGCCACCAGCACAATCAGCAGCATAAACCGATATCTTATGCTTTGAACCGGAAATGCCATCTTGCAATCATCTCTCGCCGTTATTCTTTTTGAACCGGTACATCAGGACAATCATTTAAATTCGTTTCTCCGCGATAACTTCCGCCAATAAGCAAAGAATTTCGTACATAAGAGTAACCCCGACAAGCGCCGTATTGCCGCTGGGATCGTAGGGCGGGGCGACTTCGACGACATCGCCGCCGATCAGGTTGAGGCCGCGCAAACCCCGCAGCAGAGCCTGCGCCTCGATAGTCGTGATGCCGCCAATTTCCGGGGTTCCCGTTCCCGGCGCATAGACCGGGTCGAGACCATCGACATCGAAGGAGATATAAGTCGGCCCATCGCCGACGACGCGCCGCGCCTCCTTGATAACATCCGCCACCCCCATGCGGGTAAATTCCTCCATGAAAATGACCCGCATGCCTTGCTCAAGGGAATAGTCCCATCCCTCGGTGGTGTTCTGGGCCCCGCGAATGCCGATCTGAACGGTGCGCCCGGCATCGAGCAGACCGTCCTCGTGGGCCCGCCGAAAGGGCGTGCCGTGCATGAACTTGGAACCCTGGAAACTATCCCATGTGTCGGTATGGGCATCGATATGAATAAGCCCGACCGGCGCCTCTCTGGCAATCGCCTTCATGATTGGATAGGTCACCGAATGATCGCCACCGGCGCTTAAAGGCACCACACCGGCGCCATGAACGCCGGCATAGAAAGCCTCGATGTCGCGCACGACGGCCTCGTGATCGAACAGCGCCGTGAACGGGACATCGCCAATATCGGCAATCTTGCACAGCTCATATGGGTTGATCTTGCTGACATGATGGATCGCCCGCATCAGGCTCGACTGATCGCGCATTTCACGCGGCCCGTGACGGGCACCGGGCCTGTTGGTCACCGCGCCATCATAAGGCACGCCGATCAGGGCGATATCCAACCCCGCCGGATCTGCCTGGTAAGGCGTCCGCATGAAAGTCGGGACTCCCATGTAACGCGGCAGCGACATTAGTTTTTGATCTGTGGTCACAAATTTACCTTTCATACCATGATAGTCTTCAAATGAAGTTTATAGATAGGTAAAATAAACTCTTTGGAACCGCTCTAGGGCAACTTCTGGAAAGCCGCCAGCACCGACAGCAGGGCCAACGGAACCGTCGTACTGGTGCTTTCAGCACGTCGCTGGCCTTGACTCAGGCTGGCGTAGACAGAAACCCCGTCCTCTGCCCTGCCGATATGCCAATGGGCGGCGGGCTGGCATTGATGGATCAGCGCCAGGCAGGCATCGACCGACGACGAGTAATCTCGAAGTGGAACATTGAGTTCCTTGCAGATCGCCTGATCCAGTTTCTGCGATGGACCAGAGGCGATTTTCAGAAGCGCCGCGACGCCGGATTTTGTCATGCTTTTAATCTAATTTGCCATTTTTGATGGCCTAGAAAGTCCCACCGGGGATGATCTATGTCAATGCAGATAACGGCCACGTATGGTCCTATGCTTCGGCGCGTATTCTGTTTTTCAGGCAGGGAATAACCTCATGACCAGGAAACCCGACGACACAGCATTTTTCACCCGCAGGCGCGTGCTGTTTACCCTGGGGGCACTCGCCGTCGCTGGTGGCGGCGGCGCCGTGTTGTTGATGCCGACCCCGGCAACGGCCGGAAAACTCTTCGTCTACAAGGATCCGTCCTGTCAATGCTGTGGCCAATGGGCGCGCCATATGCGCCAGAACGGCTTCACCGTGAGCGTCAACAACGTCGAAGACATGGACGCCATCAAGGCCGACGCAGGAATTCCCGAAGCCATGGAATCCTGTCACACGGCCTTTATCGACGGCTATGTGATTGAAGGCCATGTCCCGGCCAGGGATGTCAGGCGGATGCTCGATAAGCGGCCCGCCATCAAAGGCCTGGCCGTTCCCGGCATGCCGCAGAGCGCCCCGGGTATGGACATCCCCGAATATGAACCCTTCAGCGTGCTGGCTTTCGATGCCAAGGGCATGACCGGCGTCTTCGCTTCCTACTGAACTTAAGCGGTTGCCTTAAACGAAGGCGTGACACGGGTGCGCCCGCCTGAGACTTCTCCATTCACACATAGAATATACAATTTACTTAAAATTTTAAGTAAATTTAAGTAAATAGAATTTTCTTCTATTTACCTTTTATTAATTTATAGTTCCAATCGATGGACCCACCAATCCATTACTTCCACCTGACCCCGCCCATTAACCCTTTCGACCATGGAGATTATCATGGGCAAGACATACCGTTCCCCCCTGCGTGTGGCCGCGATCGTCGCTGTAGCTGTGCTTTTGCCCGGCTGCATTCCCTGGCCGGTCAGCATGGCCCTGTCCGGATTAAGTTACGCGACAACGGGAAAATCTTTCAGCGATCACTTCCTGTCGAGTTTAGCCCAAGAGGATTGCAACGTCGGTCGCGCCGTCCTGAATCAAAGCGATATTTGCCAAGGTTCCGACACCGTGGCGATTGCCATCAAGGATATCGACGCCAATCAGGCCCTGGATATTGCCCCGGCGTCGGGACGAAATCCCAATGGAAGCTAGGGCTTAGGCTCGACAAAGACGTTGCGGCAGCGGGTTTCGCGCAGCAACAGCGCCATCACGATGGCAGTGACACCGCAGGCGATGAGACTCAGCAGCGCCGTATCGTAAGCCTGCACGGAATAGACCCGGCCCCCGGCTTCCATGCCGCCGTCCCAGTTGACATCCCGCAACCAGCCGATAAGCGGTTGGAAGAAAGCCCCCGAAGCCATCACCATCGTGTTGACGAAACCAAGCGTTACACCACCATGTTCGGGTTTGTTATGTTCACGACTGACGGCGAAGCAAATGACCATACCGCCATTGAAGAAGCCGTGCAGGAACAGCAATGTGCGGGCCGTACCAAGGGACAAATCGGGGATGTAAATAAGGCTCGAAAACAAGGCCAGAACAATGACCGAGCTAACCAGCATCGGCAGGCGACGCGATTCAATATGGTCCGAAACCCAGCCCGCAAGCGGCGCACCAATGCCCCAGCCGATGAGCATCAGAGACGTCGAGGCGGCCGCGGCCGGGCGCTCCAACCCGTAAGCCTGCATCAGATAAGGCACCCCCCACAGACCGGCGAAGGCCAATATAGGGGCCGTCATGGTGCCGCCGTAAATGGCCGCATACCAGCTTTGACGGTTCTTCAGGGTGATCATCAGGCCGTGCAACAGGCCAACAGTTTGCGCCCCCACATCGGCCTGGCGAGGAGGCCCTAACGTGTCATCGACCCGGTCGCGCACGACAAGCCAGATCAACACCGCCAGCACGAAAGCGACAAGGGCGGCGGCGCTGAGCGTATCGCGCCAGCCAAAAGCCGAAACGGCGGCGGCCAGGGGGGCCTGACCGGCAACGGCCCCGATCATGCCCAACATTAACGTCATGCCCGAAACCATGGCGAAGCGTTTCGGCGGTAGCCACTGGGCCGCAAGTTTCAGGGTGCCGACCCAGGTAAACCCGGCCCCCGCCCCGATCAGCAAGCGACCGACGTAAGCCATGGTCAGACTATCGGCCTTGGCGAAGATCAGGCTGCCCGCGCCGCACAGGAAGGCGGCGGCGACCAGCATCCGCTTGGCCCCCCAGCGGTCGATCATGACGCCGATGGGAAGCTGCAAGCTGGCGTAGGCATAAAAGTAGAAGGCCGAAAGATTGCCCAAGGCCGCCGCACTGACGCTGAATGCGACCATCAGTTCGCCGACCATGACGCTGGGGGCGACACGCTGGAAGAAGCCATAACAATAAAAGCTCGCCGCCAGGGTCCAGACCAGCCACGGATAGAAGCCTGCCCTGTCGTTTTTCTCAGGCGTGGTCATGCTTGCCTCCGCGAAAGTGAACCACGGCGGGCAATGACGATGCCGCCGATGACGATACAGGCACCGACGATCTGCCAGCTACCGGGCGTTTCGGCAAGAATAATCCAGGCCAGGAAAACCGCCGCCACCCCTTCCAGCAACATCGCCACCGATGTAAATGAGGCCGGCAAGTGGGCCAGCGCATAGGCAATCGCGCCCTGCCCGCCGACATGGGTCAACAGCGCCAGCGCCAACAGCACGAGCCAGCCCGAAAGCGTCACCGCGATCAATGTTTCACCGGCAAATAATGTCGCCGGCAACAGTATGGTGGCGGTCACGACGGTGCTCAACAACATGATCGCGGCGGTCGAAAAATGCGCCCGCAGCCGCCCGACGGTCAACATGTAAGCGCCGAAGAACATCCCCGTCACCAGCCCCAGCAAATCGCCAAACAAGCGCTCCTTGCTCAATTGCAGGCTGTCGCCCATCAGTACGGCGGCCCCGACAATGGCCACGGCGACACCGAACAGAAATAACTTCGAAAATCGCTCCTTGAACAGGACAAAGGCCCCAAGGGTCACCCAGATCGGCGCCATCGTCGCCAACAGCGTCGCGTTGGCGACGGTGGTGAATTGCAGCGACCAGTGCCAGAAGGCCAGGTCACCGGCAAAGAAGAAACCGGCCAGCGCCATCACCGCGTAGTCCTTTGTTGTCGCCGCACGCGGCTTCGATGCCGGGCCCTGTCGGCGCTTTTCAAGGGCGCTCCACAACCACAGCACCGGCAAAGCGAGGAAGACCCTGTGGAAGGCACTCGCCGTCGGTCCCAGTTCGCTCAAACGCACCAGGATCGGCGACATGCCAAGCGTCAGCGCGCCGATAATCAGGGCGATCAAGGCCAGGCCTTGGGCGTTTCCCGCCGTCTCCAGGACGCCGCCGTCAGCGGCTGTTTCGGTTTGCCGATGTTCAGTCATACATGGCTCTTAAAGGCTATTTTCCACCACCGCCAGTAAATTCCCGAGATACGGAATGTGCCGTAAAAATCGACCATCGATTTACCGGCAAATTGCGCTATACATGAACCATGAACAACCAACTTCCAGACCTTGCCCCAGCCACGCTGATCGGCGAAAACGACCCACCCGCCTTCGAGGTGTTCAACCCCGAAGGCAAGGCCACCATGTTGTTGATTTGCGATCACGCTTCGCGCGCCCTCCCAAGCGCCATGCAGCGGCTCGGCCTCGACGAAAGCGCCCTCGAACGCCATATCGCCTGGGATATCGGGGCCGCTGCGGTGACCCACAGGCTGGCTGAGAAACTCGACGCGGCGGCGGTTCTGGCCGGATATTCCCGACTGCTGATCGACGTCAACCGGCAACCGGGCGACCCTGGTTCAATCCCCGAAATCAGCGACGGCACGCCGGTTCCCGGCAATGCCAATTTGAGCGAAAGCGCCCAGCTTGAAAGGGTCGAAAGCTTCTTCTGGCCCTATCATCACGCGCTGGCCAATACCCTGGCCCACCTGTGGCGGCGCGGACCGGCCCCGGCGTTGTTTTCGATTCACAGTTTCACCCCGTCCCTTGCCGGCAAAGACCGCTATTGGGATATTGGCGTGCTGTGGAACCGCGACCCACGTCTGGCCGTCCCCTTGCTCGATAAATTGAAAGACGCCGAGGGTGGGCGCTATCATGTTGGCGACAACGAACCCTATTCCGGGCGCGATATTGCCTATACCATAGACCTTCACGCCGGTGCGGCGGGGCTGCCCAGTTGCGCCGTGGAGATTCGTCAGGACCTGATCGAAAGCCCCGAAGGCATCGAACATTGGGCCGACCTGTTGGCGAACGCCTTCACGGACATCCTGGCCCGGCCCGCGCTGCACACGGTTGAGCATTATTAGGCGACAATAAGGGGGGGATCGATGTCTGCCAAAGAACCATCCTTCACCATCGGCATCGAAGAAGAGTATCTGCTTGTCGATAAGCTGACGCGGGACCTGGCCGACGCGCCGCCGCAACAACTGTGGAGCGAGTGCGAAGCGCGCCTTGGCGATCTGATCAAGCCGGAATTCCTGAAATCCCAGCTCGAAGTCGCCACCGGTGTCTGTGCCTCTATGAGTGATGCCCGCCAAGAGTTGCGCCGCTTGCGCAAGACCGTCGCCGCCGTCGCCGGCAAACATGGCCTGGCACCGATCGCCGCCTCGACCCACCCATTTTCACAGTGGCAGGGGCAAAGCCATACCGACAAGGAACGCTATCATGTGCTGGCCCAGGATATGCAAGCCGTCGCCAGACGCCTGCTGATCTGCGGCATGCATGTGCATGTCGGCCTCGATGACGACGAGATGCGTATCGATTTGATGAATCAGGCCAGTTACTTCCTGCCCCACATCCTGGCGCTCAGCACCTCCTCGCCGTTCTGGCAGGGCCAGGATACCGGCCTTAAGTCGTATCGTCTGAGCGTCTTCGATGAATTGCCGCGCACCGGGCTGCCCGAACGTTTCGACTCGTTTGCCGAATATCGCCGTCACGTCGATATCCTGATCAAGGCCGGAACGATCAAGGATGCCTCGATGTTGTGGTGGGACATCCGGCCCTCGACCACCTTCCCGACACTGGAAATGCGGATTACCGATGTCTGCACCCGTCTCGAAGACACCCTGTCCATCGCCGCCCTGTACCAGTGCATTATCCGCATGCTTTACCGGCTGCGCCGCGATAACCAGCGCTGGCGCATGTACGCCAACATGCTGATCAACGAGAACCGCTGGCGGGCGCAACGTTACGGCCTCGATGACGGACTGCTTGATTTCGGCAAAGGCGTCATGGTGCCCAGCGCCGACCTGATCGACGAATTGATCAGCATGGTCGCAGAAGACGCCGCCGCCCTGAAATGCACCGCCGAAATCGACCGCTTGCATGAGATCGTCGCCCACGGCACCAGCGCCCACCGCCAATTGGCCGTGTATTATCAATCCATTGAAGACGGCCAGAGCCCGCAAGACTCCTTAAACGCCGTCGTCGACATGCTGATCAACGAAACCGTTAGCGGGCTGTAGAGCACATTCAAGTAATATTGAACCATTTTGACCGTGTTTATTTGTCCTGTGGGTAGGCGCGTGTTGAAGTGCGATGCCATCGCATCGGACGAAATGCGCAACACCCCCACAGGGTAAAGAAACGCGGCCTTCGGTGGGCCATAATGAGCATTTGGATGGTTCAATATTACTTCAAT
>CBFDEA010000028.1:0-9281 GCA_965603695.1 uncultured Rhodospirillaceae bacterium
ACGCGCACTAACTTAGAAGACTGGGGTCCATCCGTCGTCGTCGGCGGCGTGCGCGAACTGCTTGGCACCGGCAAGTTGTTGGGCATAACAATACTTCGAACCAGCGCCGATGGCGGCTGGTTTGAGCCGGCGGCGCTGATGCTGCTGCCGCCGAGCGCCTTTTTCATCATCGGCCTGCTGATCTGGATCATCCGCACCTGGAAACCGGCGCAGGCTGAGACGGGAGAGGAGCAATGATCGAATACCTGAACCTGTTCCTCAAGGCCGCCTTCGTCGAGAATTTAGCACTCTCGTTCTTCCTTGGTATGTGTATGTTCCTGGCCGTCTCCAAGCGCGTCGAAACGGCGTTGGGACTGGGTCTCGCCGTGTTCGCCGTGCAGAGCGTAACAGTGCCGCTGAACAACTTGATCCACGGGCTTTTGCTGAAAGAAGGCGCCCTCGCCTGGGCCGGACTGGGCGAACTCGACCTCGGCTTCCTGTCACTGATCAGCTTTATCGGCGTGATCGCGGCGATGGTGCAAATCGTCGAGATGGTACTGGACCGCTATTTCCCGGCGCTGCATCAGGCGCTCGGCATCTACCTGCCGTTGGTCACCGTCAACTGCGCCATTCTCGGCGGCTCGTTGTTCATGGTCGAGCGTCATTATAATTTTGCCGAGAGCGTCGTCTACGGCGTCGGCTCCGGCTTCGGCTGGCTCATCGCCATCCTGGCGTTGGCCGGTGTTCGTGAAAAGCTGAAGTATAGCGACATCCCGCAAGGTCTGCACGGCATGGGCATTGCGTTCATCATTGTCGGGCTGATTTCGCTTGGCTTCCTTGGCCTATCGGGAGTGCACCTGTGATGCTGGAAATTGGCCTTGGAGTCTTCCTGTTTGTCGTCATCGTCCTGGTCCTGGTGCTGTTGATCCTGACCGTTCGCACCAGGCTGGTGACAACGGGCGAAGCCGGGCTGACGGTCAATGAAACGAAAACATCACGTGTCGAGATCGGCAGCAAACTGCTGACGGCTCTGGATGAGATGGAGATTCATTTGCCTTCGGCCTGCGGCGGGCGCGGCACCTGCGGCCAGTGCCGGGTGCAGGTGAAAAGTGGCGGTGGAGCAATCCTGCCCATAGAAAAGGCCCTGATCACGAAACGCGAAGCCACTTCGGGAACCCGTCTGGCGTGTCAGGTGACAGTTCGCGACGACATGGAACTTTCTGTGTCCGATGATATCTTCGGCGTCCAGGAATGGCGCTGCCGGGTCCGTTCCAACGACAACCTCACCACCCTGATCAAGGAACTGGTGCTTGAGCTTCCGGCAGGCGAAAGCATCGATTTCAAGGCCGGCAGTTACGTACTCGTTTCGTGCCCATCTTACGCTAAGGATTTCAAGGATTTCGATATCGCCCCCACGTACCGTGACGAATGGGAGCGGCTCGACCTTTGGCGCTACAAGGCGGGTACCAGTGAAGCCACGGCGCGTGGTTATTCGATGGCCAACCATCCCGGTGAAAACACCATTATCCAGCTCGACGTCAGGATCGCCATTCCGCCGCCTGGGGCCGACGACGACGTGCCGCCTGGAATCGTCTCCTCTTATATCTTCGGACTTAAGCCCGGCGACGAGGTCACGGTATCCGGCCCGTTCGGAAATTTCTTTGCCGTCGATAGCGACAAGGAAATGATCTTCGTCGGTGGCGGTGTCGGTATGGCACCGATGCGTTCGCATATTTTCGACCAATTGCTGCGCCTGAAATCGAAGCGTAAAACCGGCTTCTGGTACGGTGCCAGAAATGTCCGCGAGATCCTCTATCGGCAAGACTTCGAGCGCCTTCAGACGCAATACCCGAACTTCTCCTGGCATATGGCGCTTTCCGACCCTGCCCCGACGGACAACTGGAAGGGAATGACCGGCTTCATCCATGAAGCGCTTTACGAGAATTATCTGAAAGATCACCCGACACCCGAAGACTGTGAATACTATCTGTGCGGCCCGCCGATGATGGTAACGGCGGTCCGCAATATGCTAGACTCCCTGGGTGTCGATCCCGATAACGTTTACTTCGATGATTTCGGAGGATAGGCAATGACCAACACGTTTTCCAGACGCGACATCATCCGCCGGGCCCAGGGCCTGGTTCTGGCCAGCCCGTTCATCAGCCTCGCCGCCTGCGACGCAACAAACGTCCGCAAGCCGATCGTATTGCGCGGGCTCACCATGGGCACGACCTACAGCGTCATCATTCCCCGCCAGTCCGGCGGCATCGATACCGAACACCTGAAAAGCGCCATTTCCCACGTCCTCGAGACGGTCAATGCACAGATGTCGACCTACCGGGCTGATTCCGAATTGTCGCTTTTCAACGCGGCGGCGTCCGGGATTCCTTTTTCGGTCTCTTCGGATACCCGGAAAGTGGTTGCGCATGCCCTTGAAGTCAGCCGCATGACCGATGGCGCTTTCGACCCGACGCTTGGCCCGCTGGTCGATCTTTGGGGTTTCGGCCCGCCCGGCACGCGCCGTCAGGTGCCGTCGCACGACGAGATCAATGGTGCCTCCCACGATGTCGGCTATGGCAATGTTGCGACCTTGGACAAGCCATCGGCGCTGATCAAAAACATGCCCCGAGTCCACATTGACCTGTCCGGCATCGCCAAGGGTTTCGGTGTCGATAAGGTGGCCGAACTTCTCGAACGCTCCGGCGTCGATTATTATCTTGTCGAGATCGGCGGCGAAGTTCGCAGCCGCGGCTACAGCCCGCGCGGCGACGTCTGGCGCGTCGGCATTGAGCAACCCGCCGATGCCTTCGGACGGCGCATTGTCGGTCTCCAGAGCAACGGATTGGCGACATCCGGTAATTACAGGATTTTCTTCGAAAACGACGGCACCCGCTATTCCCACATCATCGACCCGCGCAACGGTCGGCCGGTCGGACACGGCCTCGCCTCGGTCACCGTCATTGCGAAAACGGCAATGCAGGCCGACGCGCTATCGACGGCGTTGATGGTGATGGGGCCAAAAGCCGGTTTTGAGTTGGCCCGCAAAAACGCCATCGCCGCATTTTTCATTAGCAAGACCGATAGCGGCTTCACGGAAACGGCGACGCAGCCGTTCCTGCGCCACTTGATTTCCCGAACGTGACGGAGACGACCGCATGTCCCATTTCTTGACCCTGTTTCTGATCACCGCGATCATCACCGGCCTCGCCGTACTCGGCATGGCAACAGGCGTACTGCTGGGCCGCCGACCACTTGATGGTGGCTGCGGCGGTAAGGGGCTCGGGGGCGGACTGGCCTGCGGACCGTGTGGTATTGAAAAAGATAATAGGCGGACACCATGACCGACATGCCGACCATCGACGACTATATGGCGACCGACATCATTTCGGTCGCCCCCGGTATGGACATCCACAAGGCCATCAAGATTTTGGTCGACAACCGAATCTCCGGTGCCCCGGTCCTCGACGCAGGCGGCAACCTTGTCGGCATATTATCGAAAAAGGACTGCCTGAAGGTGGCTTTCACGGCCAGCTATCACCAAGATCTGGGCGGACGGGTGTCGGAATTCATGAGCGCCGATGTGCAAACCGTCGATGCCGGCACCAGCATCATCGATATGGCCGAACGCTTTATCGGCGGTTCCTACCGCCGCTTTCCCGTCATCCGCAACGGCCGTCTGGCGGGTCTAATCAGCCGCCACGACATCCTCAAAGCAATCGAGGAACAGTGGTAAACTGACGGTTCCCCTCCAGTATAATGCAGAGTCCGTTGCCCAATGGAGACGGATTTATGAAGCGCACTGGCGGCGCATATATCCTTTGCACGTGTCGCCATTCATCGGTGTGGCAACCATGAGGATGCCGGACGAATTTCTCCCACGGCTTCCTTTCTAGAGTTAAACAGCACCGGGGAAATATGAGCCTGAAGACTGGTTTTTTCTGCATCTGACAAGACACCCAAATGATCGAGAATGGCTAGCAACGCGACCGAACGCGCCCGCACATTGCCATCGGATATTTTCAACGCAATGCCCAGCCCTCGTTCTTGCAGGGCCGCGACAAACACGCCCTCCGCACCGGTTTTGGCCAAAACAGCACCATTGGTAACGGCGTTCAATTCGCTGACCAAAGTTCCATGCCCGGCCATGAACAGAGGCTCGCGGGTGACGGCTTCCTTAAGCCTGGAAATAGCCATGGCGCGATGCTTTTTTAAATCGACAGGATTGGCGAAACGGGCCATGGCACGGCCAAGCCGAACCAACGGCAGAGAGGGTGCCGGAAAACCACAGCCATCAACGCCCATGGGATAGTCACGAACATCGACTTCCGCCAGATCGGAAAAGATATCCAGCGACATTTGTTGCAAGGGATGTTCAACCTGATGGTAATTTTCCAGCGGCAACCCCAAATGCTTCGCTGTCGTTAAAAAGCCAGCGTGCTTTCCCGAGCAATTGTGATGGATCTGACAGCAGTCCTGGCCGGCGGCCAGCATCTGGTGAGCCGTCTCCTGATCTTCAGGAAATTCCGGTCCACAAGCTAAATGATCCTTGTTTAAGTCCAGACGATCAAGCCAACTCGCCACCTGTTCCTGGTGCATGGGCTCGCCCTGATGCGATGCGCAGGCAAGAGATAATTCCTTGTCGCTTAGATTGTAATGCTCACTCGCGCCACTCTCGACAACGTGGATCGCCAGCATCGGCTTGATTGCCGATCGGGGGAATACCAAGCCGTCGATATCGCCCCAGCTTTCGACAACAGCACCCTTGGCGTCACAGACAACAGCGGCGCCGAAATGGCGGCTTTCCACCGCTGCGTTGCGGGTAACCTCAACAAAAAGTTCATAGGACATGCAGCTGGAACTCCAAGATGAATTTGTTGGCTTAATCAAATCAGATGATCAGATTAGGGACGGCAAATGCCACCGTCCAATGCCTATAACAGAGGATAAGTTGCAAAAAATACATCGGTCAGGATGCACCGATCGGTGGCGTAAAATCCCGCGCTAAAGAATCTGGCTGAGAAATAATTTCGTCCGCTCATGCTGCGGGTTGTTGAAAAATTCAAGGGGCTCGTTCTGTTCAACAATATCAAGCGCCGAGGTCGGCTCATCGAACAGCATAATCTTGGGGTTCATACACAGTGACCGGGCGATCGCCACCCGCTGTTGTTGTCCACCCGAAAGCTGGCCCGGATACTTGTCGGCCTGTTCGGGGATCCTGACCCGCTCAAGATATTTCATGGCAATTTCCTGAGCTTCAGCCTTCGGCATTTTACGAACCCAAATCGGCCCTAAGGTAAGGTTCTCGAGAATGCTCAGATGAGGGAACAGGTTGAAGCTCTGAAACACCATGCCCACTTCGGTGCGGATATGGTCAATGTTCTTAAGGTTTTTATCCAGCGTTATGCCATCGACAACAATGTCACCTTCCTGATGCTCTTCAAGGTGATTGATGCAGCGGATCAGGGTCGATTTTCCCGATCCCGAAGGGCCGCAAACAACGATCCGCTCGCCCTTGTGGACGGTCAGGTCGATATCTTTCAGGACGTGAAAGTCGCCATACCACTTATTGACCTTGTTAAGATCAATAATCACCTCGGTGGAGGCGGCAGATTTCAGTTGTCCCCTGGCTTCCGGCGTTTCCTGCATCTTTGTTTCTTTCACGTTTCCACCTTTCGGATACGACAGCTCAACTCTTGTGGCCAGTCGACAGTTTTGCTTCCAGATGACGGCTGTATTTTGACATGGCAAAGCAAGCCAAAAAGAACAGCATCGCGCCAAATACCAGCGGTTCTATGTGAAGTCCAAGCCATGGTGAATCCCGACTGATCGAGCGCAACATGCCCAAAATATCGAATAATCCGATGATAGATACCAATGTGGTATCCTTGAATATTCCGATAAAAGTACCGACAATATTCGGGATCATATGCCTCAAGGCCTGCGGCATGACAATCAAGCCCATGGTTCCCCAATAGCCCAAGCCAATGGTGTGGGCGCCTTCAAATTGGCCTTTGGGAATGGCCTGAAGGCCCGCACGAACAGTCTCGGCCATATAACAGGCATTGAACAGGCATACGGCGATGATAACCTGAACCAGCGTGTTGATGACGATACCTTCGGGCATGAATAGCGGGAACATCGTCGTCGCCATAAACAAAACGGTAATCAATGGCACCGAACGGAACAGTTCGATGAAAGCGGTGCTGAGCACCCGGATTATCGGCAGCTTGGAGCGTCGGCCAAGGGCAAGAATAATACCGCCCGGTAGTGCCGAGGCAATGCCGACCCCCGATATGACAAGGGTAAGAAATAGCCCGCCCCATTTAGTCCAGGAAATGGCCTCAACGCCCCACCCCATTTGCCACAGGTAAGCCACGACAAAGCTGAGCCCGAGAATAGCTAAAAGAATCTTGTGCTGGTTCTTTTCCGACGCAATCTTCTTGCCAAACGTGCGGATCAGGAATTCTGGCAAACTGCAGCCCGTCAATACGCCAATAACTGAATGCAGGGTGTTCCCTATCAGGCAAACAATTGCGGCGCTAATCATGACCTGCATGAAGATATCTTTGCCGCCCCCGGCAAAAAGATACCCCGCCAGGAAGGGATAAAGGAACACCGTGGTCAGACCGATAAAGATTTTTGCCTTAACCCGCGGCAGCCAAAGCGGCGCCATCCAAATAACCAGCAATATTCCACCAAGATTGTTGGGCCACACTTCATCTCTCGGGTAACGGCCATAAATAATATTGTCTAGCCAATTAATGACACCGGCCCAACAGGCACCATCAATGCTGACACTAAAACATTGGCGCCGGTTGTCGGCTATCCACACGGCATCGGCAATCCCCCAGGTCCACATTCCCGATACCGTTATGTAGATAATATAGAGGGTAAAAAGTGTCAGAACGCTGTTGAACGCAGAACTAAACAAGTGCAAGCGCATCCAGCCGATAAGCGTACTTTCCGATATGGGAGCCTCTCTGGCGGCTGTTCCTTCGGCTTTTACAATAGCCATGATCAGCGCTCCACCAGTTGGACGCGTTTGTTGTAAATATTCAGCAGCCACGAAATGGTCAGGCTGACAAACATGTAAAAGCCCATGGTCATACCGACGATCTCAATGGCATGACCGACCTGATTCAAGGATGTTTGCATAAAGACGGCAACAATGTCTGGATAGCCAATTGCGATGGCCAAGGACGAATTCTTGACCACGTTCATCCACAAACTGATCATTGGCGGAACGATGGCTGGCATCGCCTGGGGAATAACGACAAGAGACATGACCCGGGTTTGCCTAAGGCCAATTGCCCGGGCGGCATCATGTTGCCCCCTGTTTACCGACAGAATGCCCGCGCGCACGGCCTCGGCCAGAAAAGCCGCATGATACATGCTCAAGGCAACCAGAAGTGCCAGGAAAGCAGGCGGCAGGGTCGCGCCGCCAACGAAGTTGAAGCCTTCAAGTTTCGGTATATCCCAGCCAAGCGGTGATCCGCTCATCACATAAATAATACCCGGCAGCAAAATGATCATGGCGAGCGAAGGAATAAGGGTCGCGGCTATCTGCCCGGTTTCATCCTGGCGTTTATGAGCCCAGCGTCGATAAAAAACGACAGCGATGACAGCAACGATAAAACCAACTCCGGTCATCCACAGCAGGTCGCCGGGTACCGGCCAAGGCATATAAAGACCGCGGTTATTGAGAAGGATAATTTCTGAGCCAGCCGACAGGTCTATGCTTTTTCTGACTTTGGGCAATAAGGAGAAAATTCCCGTATACCAAAATACAATCTGTATCAGTAAGGGTGTATTACGAAAAATTTCGACGAAAGAAAGGGCCACCTTGGCGACCAGCCAATTATTGGAAAGCCTTAATACACCAACGCTAAATCCAAGGATGGTGGAGACAATGATAGCCAGAAATGAAATATAGAGAGTATTGATAATGCCAATGAGGAAGATGTCGCCATAGGTCCCAATCCCGGCCACATAATCAAGGAGCCTGAAGTCTGGATCGAACCCGGCTTCAACATTCAAAAATCCAAACCCGGATTTCATCCCGCGCACTTCGAGATTATTGGATGTGGCGCTAATAAGGTACCAAACGGCCCAGCTGACAATTGCTGCCGTCAGAAGTTGATAGAGTACCGAGCGAACCCGCTCATCATTGAAGAAATCAAACTGGGTTTTTGGTTTGGAGTGTACGGGCTCCTTGCGAGTATCTCCGACCACCAAGTTATCTTCCTCCCGGTAACATTTTTGCTGCGCAATTTACTGGTGCCAGACCTTTATATTGGCCTGGCACCAGTTTTAGAGCATCAACGTTAAAGAGTTGATTTATAGTTTTAGCGCATTGGCGGTGAATACATCAGGCCACCGTCGGTCCAAAGGGCGTTGGCTGATCCTTTACGGGGGATGCCGATGCCCAATTTACCACTACCCATATAGGTTTCGTAGTTTTCGCCGTAATTGCCGACATTTTTGATGATGTTGTAGGCCCAATCCTTGGAAAGCCCCAACCCTTCGTTGAGGTTACCCTCAACACCAAGCATGCGGCGAACATTCACGTTATCGGATTTAGCGCGCATTTCATCAACATTGGCACTGGTGACACCAAGTTCTTCAGCGTTGATCATGGTAAACATTGTCCAGGAAACAATGTCTCTCCACTGGCTATCGCCATGCCTTACTGCCGGAGCGAGAGGTTCTTTGGAAAGAGTTTCAGGCAGAATGATGTGATCGGCTGGAACCGGAAATGCAGCAACGTTAGCGGCATTTGAAGATTTGTCACCGGTTGTCGCATCGCAGCCACCGCTAAGGTAAGTTTGATCACGGACATTCCAGTCTTCAAAAGTAACCGCGCTAATGTTCAGGTTATTTGCCCGGCTATAGTCAGCAAGATTGAGTTCAGTTGTCGTGCCGGACGTTACGCAAACCTTGGCACCCTTCAATTGAAGCGCACTGGTGATGCCACTGTCTTTACGCACTGTGAAACCTTGACCATCATAGAAATTGGGCTGCAAGAAATCGATGCCAAGCTGGGTGTCACGGGACATTGTCCAGGTCGCTGTCCGCGACAAAAGATCGGAATCACCATTGGCCAGAGCGGTAAACCGCATTTGAGAGCTGACTGATTGAATTTCCAATTTTTTCTTGTCACCAAAAATGGCGGACGCAACAGCCTGACAAGTAGCCACATCAAGGCCGTACCATTCGCCATTGGCGTCGAGGTTATAGTAGCCAGGTGAAGGCGTGCCAACCTGGCAACGTAAATGGCCGCGCTCTTTAACGATATCGAGCGT
>CBFDEA010000029.1:0-9174 GCA_965603695.1 uncultured Rhodospirillaceae bacterium
GGTGCCGACAAAGGTGCCACGGCCAACATGACGCCAAACTTTGCCATCGGCCTCAAGCAAGCTCAATGCCTTGCGCAATTCGCCCCGGCTCATTCCAAGTTCCTCGCAAAGTTGCCGTTCGGCGGGCAGCTTGCTTTGGGGGGCAAGTTTCTGATCCTCGATGTAACGAGCCAAAAGGATGGCCGCTGGCCGTTGTGCATACATTTTGTATGGACTTTCTAAACAAACATTTAACCAATATGATAATTGGTTAAGATAAAATATCAGTAATAAGTGTTGTATTCCAAGGTATTAGTTAATTTAATTTGGACCAATTGACACCATTAGTATAATGGTTGATAGTAAATTGTCCATTGAGAAATATAACAATTATGGGGTCTGGGCGTATTTTCTTGGCTTTCTTAGCAGCCGCTTAGTCCCACGTCCCCACCAAATAAGGGCGTTTCTTAATAACCAGCGTAAAAATACGCTTTAGTGCACTAGGGAGGAGATCTTGATGACTATATGGAAAAAACTCACCTTAATCGTTGCGTCGTTACTCGTAACGACAATGTTCATGACCAATAATTCTTACGCGGCAAAAATTCGTATTGCGTTAGCCGAAACGCCATCAGACGAATTGGCCGCTTTTTTTGTGGCGCTGGACCGGGCGAAAGCCAATGGCCTGAACTATGAGTGGACGGCGTTCGCCGATGAAGAACTGGCTATTCAGGCCGTTCTGAGCGGGCAAATGGATATCGGATTTGGCACACCTTATTCGGCAATGCAGAGATCGAAAGCACCGATCCGGATCATCTTTCAATTGTCAAAATTGAAATTTTTCCCTGTATCTTCAAAAAAATACAGCAAACTTGAGGACCTAAATGGCGAGCCGATCCTGCTTCACTCACGTGGCGGCGGAACCGACTCTATCGCCAACGTCATCGAAGACAAGATGGGCATCAAATTTGGCAAGCGGTCTTATGTTCCGGGCAGTTCTAACAGAATTGTCGCCCTTGTCGCCGGTCAGGCGGACGCAACCATCGTCGATCTGTCGAACAAAAACAAACTGGTCAAAAAGCATGGCAACAAGTTCAACGTGCTTCCGATGTTCGATGTTGACGCCAGCGACGAAGCCTTGTTCGCCAATCTGGATTGGATCAAGGCCAACTCCAAAGACGTCGATATATTTGTCAGAGCCCTACTCAGCGTCTACCAGGACATGGCTAAAGACCCGACTGTCATCAGCAGGGAAACCAACCCTGATGGACCTATCGGACAGTTGCCCAAAGAAGTTCTCGCTGAATTTGACGGTTTCTACACCGATGCCGTAGCGGGTGGTCTGTACGATCCAAATGGTGGCGGTGAAATTGCCGCAAAGGCCGATTTGGAATGGTACCACAAAGCCGGTCAGCTCACCGGGAAACTGTCTGATCTGAAAATTGACGACTTCTGGTACATGGAACCACTGAAAGGTGCTTCCAACTAAGTATCGCGTTACGAGGATTAGGCGTCGGCTTGGCCGACGCCTAATCACTCTTAAATGTCTTTCTCTGTAAAATGGTTAAATAACGTTTATGCTACACAGAGCTTTTCTGCTGAAAATTCTGTCGACCGTTTTGATCTTCGGGGCCTGGGAAGTGGCCGGTCGGGTGCCGGTCAGCTTTGCCTTTCCGACTTTTCTGGAGTCCATGGCGGCGCTTTGGACTCTGACGATTGAGGGCAGGATATTTACGGCCTATGCGGAGACGCTAAAACCGCTTGTTGTTGGTGTTTTGATCTCGGCGTTTCTCGGAATAGGCCTCGGCGTCTGGATCGGGTTGAGCCGGAAGTTTGACTGGTTTGTCTCGCCAATCTTTATTGTCATGCAATCCGCGCCACTGGCCGCCCTGATCCCGTTGCTGATTATGGTTTACGGAATAGGTTTGACCTCGAAGGTTTTGGTGGTCTGCATCATGGCCATGCCGGTTATCGTTTTGAATACCAGCGGCGCGGTTCGCAATACCTCCGCCTCCCTGGTAGAGATGGGCCAGTCCTTTCTTGGCTCAAGACGGGATATTATTTTTAAAATTATCATGCCTTCCGCCTCACCAATCATTTTCGTTGGGCTTCGCCTCGGCGTATCGGCGGGCTTTATCGGGGCCATTCTTTCGGAATTGAAAATTACGCCTACGGGGGTTGGCGACATTATCACTTACAGCCGCTCCATCGCCGATTATCCCAGCATGTACGCCGCCATTTTCTCGATAATCCTGTTAGCGGTCCTCTTTTTGAACATTCTTGAGCGCATAGAAGTCATGGTTTTCAAAGGAATTAACAAAGGGCTTGTCTCAGATTGATCCTGAGTGAGAAGTAATATTTATGAACAATATATCGACACCAACGAACGCCGTAGAAGTTCGGAATGTTTTTAAGAACTACAACGACGTTGAGGCATTGAATGATTTGTCGCTGGCTTTTCCAAGGGGTGAGCTAACTTCTTTGTTGGGCCCTTCGGGGTGTGGCAAAACCACTCTTCTTAAGATCATCGCAGGTTTGCTTCCCGCAACCAGCGGCGAAGTCATCGTCAATGGCGAGACGGTAGCCGGACCCGGGCCGGACCGTGCTTTTGTCTTCCAGGACTTCGCCCTGCTGCCCTGGGCCAGTGTCATTAGAAATGTTGCCTTCGGTTTGGAGCTTCGCGGTGTCGCCAAGTCCGAAAGGGAAGCGATCGCCGAAAAATATATCACCGATGTTGGGTTGGGTGGCTTTGAGCAGAGTTTCCCGCACGAACTCTCCGGCGGCATGAGACAACGTGTCGGCCTGGCAAGGGCTCTCAGCGTTGACGCCAAGGTGCTGTTGATGGACGAACCATTTTCAGCCGTCGATGAACAGACGCGAAGGAAGTTCCAGGAAGATTTGCTGAATTTGGTGAAGCACGAAAACAAGACTTTCATTTTCGTCACCCATTCAATCGAAGAAGCCGTTTACGTATCGGACCAAATCGCTCTCCTGTTGCCGCGCCCCAGCCGCGTTTCTGAAATTATTCGGCCCAGCGGGTTCAGGCACAAGGACGTCGATAGTATCAGGCGAGATTCCGAATACCTTGATATCGTCGACAGAATTTGGGATTCACTACGCACTTATGTTGAGTAAATAATCGTCATGAAAGTATTTGGATATCAATTACCGGCAATGTCCTCGCTGCTTGTTTGGGGACTGCTTTGGGAAATAGTCGGTCAAATGGAATTGACCTTCTTCTTGCCTGCCTTGTCGGATATTTTTATTACGCTATCGGAAATCATTACGACCAAGCCGTTTGTCAAGGCACTGAAAGAAACCGGCCAGGCATTTTCTCTGGGCACATTTTTCGCCGTTTTCATTGGTATTCCCGTCGGCATCCTGATGGGGAAAAACCGGCTGATAGACGAATTACTTCTGCCGTGGGTCAACGTATTCCTCAGCGCTCCCCTAACAGCGCTGGTTCCGGTGCTGATGGTTTTGTTTGGTTTTGGACTTAAATCCATCGTCATCACGACGTCATTATTCGCGATCTGGATTATCATTTTAAACGCCCGGGCCGGCGTCAAACAAATAAATCCTTCCCTGGTGGAAATGGCGCATTCGTTTGGCGCAACACCGATGGACGCTTTTTTGAAAATTTATTTCTGGTCTGCCCTGCCGGAAATACTAAGTGGTGTTCGCATTGGCTTCATTCGCGCCGTTAAAGGCGTCATCATTGGCCAGCTTCTAATCTCCATTGTCGGATTTGGCGCCCTGTTTGAGCTGTATTCCGCACAATTTCTTATGTCTCATTTCTGGGCCGTCTTATTGGTGTTATTCGCCATGGCGTTCACACTTTCCGAATTTCTCGCTTTATTGGAACGCAAAGTCGAGTACTACGCGTCCAAAAGATAGCTTAAAAAATTCTCGAAATAACTGGTTAATTAGGAGATCATCCATGAGTTTTGTCATTCCCGCGCCGCCCATCGCTTCGGTCGAAATTACCGGCACCGATGCGCGATTCCCGGTGCGCCGTATTTATTGCATCGGTCGCAACTATTTGGCCCACATAAAGGAAATGGGCAATGATGAGCGCAAGCCGCCGTTTTTCTTCCAAAAGCCGCCCGACGCGCTGTTACCTACCGGTGGTCAATTCCCGTACCCACCCCAGTCCGATAACGTGCACCACGAAATTGAACTGGTCATCGCCATTGCCAAAGGCGGTAAAGACATCGCCGTTGAAGATGCCTTGGACCATGTCTACGGCTATAGCCTCGGCATCGATATGACCCGCCGCGACCAGCAAAACAAGGCCAAGAAGGACGGCAAGCCCTGGGAAGCGGCCAAAGGGTTCGATCATTCGGCGCCGATCTCGGCGATCAGGCCGGTCGGCGAAATTGGTCATCCTGATGCGGGCCGGATCTGGCTGGCCGTTAACGGTGAAATCCGCCAGGACAGCGACCTGAGCCTGCAGATTTGGAATGTCCAGGAAGGCATATCGCATTTGTCGAAGCTTTATGAAGTCATGCCCGGTGATCTCATTTATACCGGCACCCCCGACGGTGTCGGCCCGATCAATCCCGGCGATGTTATGAGCGGCGGCATCGACGGTATCGGCGAGATCGAGATCACCGTCGTGTAATGTAAAATTTCTCGCATGGAAATGAAGCAAGAACAGTCATCCAATTTGCCCCACCGTCGCCAGGCGGTGGGGTTCTTTTTTAGACGATTAACGACTTGGCTAGCGGATTGACGGGTGTCTCTTTGCCAGTGTTTGGCTACATCTGTGCGCCAACTTGCCAGGGCACGAATTCGGCATCGCCGAAGCCGAGTTCCTCGGATTTGGTTTTCTCGCCCGAGGCAACGTCCAGCATCTTTTGGAAAATACCCTCGCCAACTTCTTCCAGGGTTTGGCTGCCATCGACGATGGTGCCGCAGTTGATGTCCATGTCCTCGGACATATGGTTGTACATGGGCGTATTGGTCGCCAATTTCAGGGAAGGCACCGGCTTGTTGCCGTAGACCGAGCCGCGACCAGTGGTAAAAGCCACCAGATTGCAGCCCGAGGCGACCTCGCCGGTGATCGATGCCGGGTCGTAGCCGGGACTATCCATGAAGGCGAAGCCTTTGGTGGTGATTGGTTCGGCGTATTTATAAACGCCGACAAGATTGCTCGAGCCGCCTTTGGCAACGGCGCCGAGGGATTTTTCAAGGATCGTCGTCAATCCGCCCGCCTTGTTGCCAGGCGTCGGATTGTTATTCATATTGCCGCCGTTGCGGGCGGCGTAATCTTCCCACCAGTGGATCCGCTCGATCAGCTTTTCGCCGACCGCGCGGGTCTCGGCGCGACGCGTCAAAAGGTGTTCGGCTCCGTAAATCTCGGGGGTTTCCGCCAAGACGCCGGAGCCGCCGTTGCGGACCAGTTTGTCGATCGCGATACCGAGCGCCGGGTTTGCCGTGATGCCGGAATAACCATCGGAGCCGCCGCACTGAAGCGCTACCGTCAGGGCCGAGGCTGGCACTGTTTGACGGCGCATCGCGTTGGCCCGTGGCAGGACACTCTCAAACCAGGCCACCGCTTCCTCCACCGTTTTTCGGGTGCCGCCTTCCTGCTGGATCGTGGTGTAGTGGAAGGTCTCTTCCGACGGCTTGCCCATGACGTCGAGCATGAGGGGGATTTGGTTGGCCTCGCAGCCAAGGCCGAGCATCAGCATGGAGGCGAAATTGGCGTGTCGCGCGTGGCCCCAGATGGTTCGTTGCAGCATGTTAAATCCCTCGTCATCGGTCGCCGTGCAGCAACCGGCACCATGGACGAGCGGGACAATGCCATCGACGTTGGGGTAATCTTTGAGAATACCGCGCCTTTCGATTTCGCGGGCGATGTGCCGCGCCACCGTGGCCGAGCAATTTACCGAAGTGACGATGCCGATATAGTTGCGGGTGCCGATCTGGCCATCGTCGCGCAGGTAACCCTGGAAGCTGGCGCGTTCGGCTTCCGGCACCATTTCGGTCTCGCGCGCGGCCTCCCCGAAGGCGTAATCACGCTCGAAGTCAGCCATCGAGACGTTGTGTATGTGGACATGTTCGCCCGGCCCAATGGCGGTCGAGGCAAAACCGATGATCTGGCCGTATTTGAGCACGGCTTCGCCTTCCTTGATGGAGGCGACCGCCAGTTTGTGACCCCGTGGAATGGCTTCGCGCGCGGTTATGGAGATGGGCTCGACGATGTCGCCGCTGGCAATTTCGGCAAGGGCGACGACAACGTTATCCTTGTCGCTAAGTTGGACGGACATTTTAACGGCCATGGCTTTATTCCTTGTGGATCAATTCTTTACAGTCGTAACGCTCAATCGATGCCACACGTCATTTTTTGGCGGGTGGCGGGTTTCCCGGGACTGGTTCGCCCTGGAGAGTCGGATGGGCGCGTTTGTACTGCGGTGGAAAGGCGGCATCGGCACGCAATACCTCGGCCGCGTGCCAGGGCCAGCGTGGGTCGTAGAGCATACCCCGGGCGAGCGCCACCATGTCGGCCTGACCCGAGGCGACGATGGTCTCGGCCTGGTGTGGATCGGTGATCTGGCCGACAGCGATTGTCGCCATTTGCGTGGCTTGGCGCACCGCGGCGGCAAAACCGGTTTGGTATCCGGGCCCGGCAACAATCTGCTGCTTTGGTGAATTGCCGCCACTGGAGACATCGATAAAGTCACAGCCGAGGCCAGCGAGAGCCTGAGTAAAAGAAATCGTGCTGTCCAGGTCCCAGCCGCCATCGACCCAATCGGTGGCAGAAGCCCGAACACCGAGCGGAAGGTCGTCGGGACAGACGGCGCGAACCGCCTCGAATACTTCTAATGGGAATCGCAGGCGGTTCTCCAGACTGCCGCCGTAGGCATCGTTGCGTTGGTTGCTTAAGGGGGAGAGAAACTGGTGCAGCAAGTATCCATGGGCGCAGTGAATTTCGATGACGTCGAAGCCAAGGCGGACGGCACGCTTCGCGGAATCGACAAAAGCCTGTTTGATACGTTCCAGCCCTGCAGCGTCCAGTGCCGTCGGATTCTGCCAGCCATCGCTGTAGGGCAGGTCGGAGGGGGCGCAGGTTTGCCATCCCTTTGGATCGTCGCTGGCAAGCGGCGTTCCGCCTTGCCAGGGCAAATCGGTTGAACCCTTGCGACCCGCATGGCCAAGTTGGATGCCAATGCGAGAATTGCCATAATCATGGAAGAACTCTACGACGCGCCGCATGGCGGCCTCATTGGCGTCAGAGTAAAGGCCGACGCAGCCAGGCGTTATGCGCCCCGCCGCTTCAACACCAGTAGCCTCGATGAAGACCAGGGCCGCCCCTGAAACGGCGAACTGACCGAGATGGACCAGATGCCAGTCGGTCATGTTTCCTTCGTCGGCACTGTACTGGCACATCGGAGCAACAATAATGCGGTTTGATAGTTCCAGGCCGCGCAGGCGGATTGGCTGGAAGAGTTGGCTTGCCATGAAAAGTCCTGTCTAGAAGATGCAATGATCAAAACATTATCATTATTGGCTGGCGCATTCAAAAGCGTATGTTCTTTGCTATCGGATAAAATATGCGGCAGTTGGCGGGGTGACGTCTTAACGGGCGTCGATCCAGGTGGCGATGTCGCGCCAGACGGTTTGCCCTTGCAGGTCGCGGGTCAGCATGTGGTAGCCGTTGGCGTAGAAAATCACTTTTCTGTCGGCCTTGCCGGTTTCGGGCAACCTTGCGAGCATCAGTTCGGTCGGGGCTTTTGGGATGATTTGGTCATTTTTACCGTACAGAACAAGCATTGGCAGGTCGAGATCGCGGGCGGCTTCCAGTGCCGCGTCCATTAAATTGGTCAGGCCGTAAACCGCATCGACCCTTGTTTTTTTGATAACCAAGGGGTCGCGGCCAAGGGCGCGCAGCATTTCGATATTGTCCGATGCCATGATCTTCAGGCCCTGACCGGTCAATTTGGCCTTGGGCACGGTGTGGGCGGAAAGCCACAAGGCGGCGGTTTGATACCACGGCATGGTTTCGCGCCCCCACACCGCCGGTGCCGACAGGATAACGCCATCAACGCCTGACTTACGGTCCTCCGCGCGAGCTTTTTTTATGGTCACCATGACCACGGCTGCACCCATGCTCTCGCCGAAAAGGTAGAGCGGAATTTCCGGGTGGCGGGCGCGGACAAGGGCGATGACGGTTTCAAGATCCTTGATCAGGGCCGGAACGCCGGGCCAGATTCCGGCGGCGGGGGTGGCCCCGAAGCCGCGTTGATCAAAGGCATAGGTGGCGACGGATTGTCCGGCCAGGAAATCTCCCGGAGCGGCAAAGAAATTGCTGTAATCGTTGAAACCATGCACGGCAATGATGACGGCAGCCGGTTGTCGGTCGGCGGGCAGCCAGGATTTAACCGGGACGCGGACCCCGTCATGGGCGATGAAATGGTCGGCGTTCAGGCTTGCCATGGTCGTCTCAGCGCCCGATGGATGAATGGTTGGGGTTGCACAGGCCCCAAGCGATACAGAAAGAAACACGCAGAGCAGCATAGAGAGTATGGCTGGGGGCATTACCGGGCATCGCTTGACGAAGTCAGGGAGAGAAAAATATCTTCAAGCTCGGCCTCCCTGGTGACAAGGTCGGTAACGCTCAGGCCGGCGTCGGCGATGGCGCTGAGAATTTCACCGCTGTGGGTTTTGCTTGGCGGATAGCAGAAACGCAGACGCTGGCCGCTTTTCAGTTCGACATTGAAATGTTTCAGGGCTGCGGGGATTTGCACTAAGTCTTCGCCGATGGTGACGGTCATCTCCTTGGCGTCGAGTCGGCGCAGCAGGGCCTCGGTCGGCTCGCAGGTGATCAGCTTGCCATGATCGATAATGGCGATGGTGTCGCACAACTCCTCGGCCTCTTCCAGGTAATGGGTGGTCAGCAGCACCGTCGTGCCTTGCGCATTGAGCTTGCGAACATAGGCCCATAATTGACGGCGCAACCCGACATCGACACCCGCCGTCGGCTCATCGAGCACCAGCACCGGCGGGCTATGGACCATTGCTTTGGCGACCAGCAGGCGCCGCCGCATGCCGCCTGATAGTCTGCGCGAATAGCTGTCGGCCTTGTCGCTCAGGCCGACGGCCTCAAGAATTTCATCGGTCCGCCGGGCGCTGGCCGGAACCCCATACATCCCGGCCTGCCATTCCAGGGATTCCCTGGGCGTGAAAAAG
>CBFDEA010000030.1:0-9044 GCA_965603695.1 uncultured Rhodospirillaceae bacterium
TTCCATATCGTTCCTCGATGCGTCCAATTCGACGATATATTTCTCAAGCTCCTGCTTGTTTCTTTTTAATGTTTCTTCGGCCAACTTGCGTGCGGTGATGTCTTTATGCACCGACACCCATACCTCGCCGAATTGCGGGTGGTCGAAGGACGATACGGCGGCGTGACACCAGAACGGGGTTGCGTCTTTGCGGACATTATGAACCTCGCCAAACCATTTCCCCTTTGCTCTCAGGGCGTCGATGATGTCCCTCGCGGCGTCCTGCGAGGATGCCTCGCTTCCGGCGTTGAGAACGCTGATGTTCTTGCCGATCAATTCCCCTGGAGCATACGCAAACATGGCATTTAACCTGGGGTTGGTATAAACAATCGTCGCGTCCTTACTACGGACCAGTAGCACTCCCTCGGACATTTGATCGAGTATTTGTGCATGTAGTTGAAGTTTTTCCAAAAGCGGCGAACTGATACGGTGGGTTAACAGCCCTCCCAGAACGATAATCAGAAAAGTCGCGAAACCGCCGACAATCCCGACCTTGATAAAGGGTGCCTGGATTTCCGCCAGATCGATCTTGGCGACGATGCCGATATCCAGGACGGCCACCGGTTCGTAGGCCGCCAGCACCATGACGCCCCTGTAATCCAGCCCGATCACGGTGCCAGAATGACCTTGCAGGGCATGATGCATGGGTTCTGCTTTGTCAGAATCGAAAGGAATGGATTGCGGGCGCGCTGTGCCGCGGTTGATCGACGTATCGAGAAAGACAATCTTGTTGCCGTCACGTTGACCAAGGACGAATTCGCCACTGTCGCCGTAGTCGCTGTAGTTTTTGTAAGCGTCCCGGACCTGACTGATGGTCGCCGTTGCGGCGTCTTCTGGATGGTTTTGTTGATCGTGTGCGGCGACCGACTCGATCATCCTGGCCTGGGATTGTGCGAGTTTCAGCAACCATGCGCGCTGTTCATCGAGGGCCGTCTGGTAGAGCCCCCAGCCGCCGATCCCCGCGGTGATGGCGGATATGCCGACCATCAACAAAATCAAAGCCCACAGTCGTTTGCGGTCGCTTATTGTTTGGAAAGGCAAATATAGCGCTCCAAAAGTGTTTTGGTCTCAACGGCCCTCTCCATTTAAGGCTGCCACCGGCCAGCTTAAAGAGCCCACGAGCGTTGGTATCAAAGCACAGGCGAATATTAACCGCTTTGACTTACCTCAAGAGATGATGTGGCGGCCCCGCGTTTTGCCGTGGTTAGGGAAACGCTAACCATTGATATGGCTTAATAAAGGACTGCGTCGCACAATTGGAGGGCATGGCGATGAAAAAAGATAAATTGCAGGTCGCCCCATCGGTGGAACTGGGGCCCAAGGATGTCGCCCTGGTATGGAGCGATGAAGGCCGGATCAGCGCCTATGTTTCCGATCAGGGCTTAAGCGAGGCCCCGCCCCAGCATGTGCTTCTGGCCTTGGCGGTAATGATGTCCATGGATGATAAAGAAATCGTCGGGCGCATCTGGGATGCCTTTGAAAAAGTCATGGACGAGGATATTCAGCGCCAGTCCGAAACTTGACAAAGGACAAGTCTCCACTTGTTGTTACGACGTTAAAGGGTTGTAATCCCAAAAAATAAAAGGCATTTTGAAAAAAAACGTCGTGGGGGACGGAAGATTGAGCGCACAAGTAAAACGTCTGTTTTCGGCTGAACGTAAAATGATGGAGCTAAGGGGCGAGGCCGTTCCTGATGAGGCTCCTGTTGCTGCGATTGGCTCGTCTGCTGACTTTTCCAAACTATTCTCTGAAATCGATGAACTGAAGGGATTGCTTAAGGGCGCGAACGGGACGCCTGCGGCGACCAACGAACTGCCAGAAATGTCGGTACTTCGCGAACATCTGATTGACCTTCGCAATCATATCGATGAGACGAAAAAAGAGATCGCCTCGATCCGCCAACCCGGCGAGGAGGACGACCGCCTGACCAGTGCGGCCCACGAACTGGACGCCATCGTTGCCGTGACTGAACAGGCGACCAATCAGATTCTCAACGCCTCGGAGGAAATCAGCGATCTGCTCGATAAAATGAAAGAACGCTCCAATGATGTCGGCATTAACACGATGATCGATGAGGCAATGGGCAAGGCAATTAATATTATGGAAGCCTGCAACTTTCAGGATATCAGCGGTCAGCGCACAACCAAGGTCATCAAAACCATACAATATTTGGAAGAACGTATCCTCTCGATGATCGGTATCTGGGGGGAAGACGGGTTCAAGGATGTTGAAGTTGACCGGGAAGCCCTTGAAGGCGACGCCGCCCTGTTGAACGGACCGCAACATGAGGAAGCGGCCATCGACCAAACGGATATCGACGCGCTGTTCGATTAAAGAATCGGGTTTTTTTTCAACTTTATCTTGAATAATCTTCGCGCCACCCCATTTGAGCAAATATGGGGCAAAAAATACTGATCGTTGACGATGATGACGCATTGCGCGCATACGCCGCGCAGTTGCTGGTTGAGGCTGGCCATACGGTTTTCCAGTTAGGCGACGCCGATAATCTGGTCATCGAGGTGCGTCGCAGGGAAGTTGACTTAATCCTGCTGGATTATCATCTTCCTGGCATCAGCGGGCTGGTGGCTTTGCTGCAAATCAGAAGCAGCCTGATGACATTGCCGGTCATCATGATGACGGCGGATATCAATCCGCAAATCATATTGCAAAGCTTTCGCGCCGGTGCCGATGATTTCGTCGTCAAGCCTTTCGACGATGTTTATCTTTCCGTCATTGTCGATCGGACACTCGACCGGGCCTCGAACAGCTTGAAGGATTCCGTTTTTCGCTTGTTGAAGTACGCCCGCCACCAGGATAATTGTGCGAATGAGGGCTCAGATAAATGCATCTGCGGCCTGCAAGAAGCCATTTGGGACGCAACCGAGGCAACCCGCGGCTTTAAAGACAAAGAATAAAGGCGGCGGCCCTTATAGTTTAAGGGCCGCCGCCTCGCTTTAAGGATGCCTACTGGACGACGATCCGTGGCGCGTCGGCTTCGCCCTTTTCCAGTGACTTAACGGTTTTCGCCCAGATTTCCTGGGCGATGGCGCGGTAAGCCTTGGCGTGGGCGCTATCGGGCTGGGAGATGACAATCGGGTGGCCGCTGTCGGAGGTCTCGCGGATTTCGATGGCTAATGGTATTTCGCCGAGGAAATCGGTGCTCAACACTTCGGCTTCCGCCCTGGCACCGCCGTGGCTGAAGATGTCGGAACGCTCGCCGCAGTGCGGGCAGGAGAAGTAGCTCATGTTCTCGATGATGCCGAAGACCGGAACATCGACTTTACGGAACATGTTGAGGCCACGTCTGGCGTCGGCCAGGGCGATGTCCTGCGGTGTCGAGACGATGACGGCACCCGTCAATGGCACTTGCTGGGCCATGGTCAGTTGCACATCGCCCGTCCCCGGGGGCATGTCGACGACAAGGACGTCAAGATCGCCCCAGTTGATGTCGCGCATCATCTGTTGCAAGGCGGTCTGGGCCATCGGTCCGCGCCAGATCACCGGGGTTTCTTCTTCAATCAGAAAGCCCATGGACATGCATTTGATGCCATGGCCGACCATCGGGTCCAGGGTCTTGCCGTCGCTTGAGGACGGTTCGCCCGAAACACCCAACATCCGGGGGATCGACGGGCCGTAGATATCGGCATCGAGAATGCCGACGCTGTGGCCATCGGCGGCCAGGGCCAGGGCCAGATTGACCGAAGTCGTCGACTTGCCGACGCCACCCTTGCCCGAAGCGACGGCGATGATGGCCTTAACGCCGGGCATCATGACGGCATCCGGGCCGGTGCCGGCGGGGTGGTGATCGTGCGGGGTGTTTTGGGCTGGGGCCGCGCTCTGCTTTGTTTCGGCCGTCAGGACAACGCTCGCCGACAACACGCCATCAAGGGCGTGTACAACCTTTTCGGCCTCCTTGCGCAGGGGCTCCATCGCAGCCCCGCGTGCCGGGTCGACCTCAAGGGCGAAGGCGACATGGCCGTCCTTTATTTGCAATCCGCTGATCATATTCAGGCTGACGATATCCTGATCGCCATCCTTAACAACCTTAAGGGCGTCTAAAATAAGTTCATTATTAATGGCCGACATACTTGAAATCTCCAAAATTTAAACCGATATCCGTTCGGTGTGTTGTCGCGCAGTAACATTGCGCCGCCGCCCTAGCTGTCCTATAAGGCAGTCAATTATCGCTTTAGAAGTAACATTAGAATTGCAAAATACAAGCCCGACATTCTTACAAAATTGAAAAGGACCACAATTTAATGGCATGGAATCAACAAAACGGCGGCGGTCAAGGCCCATGGGGTCGCGGACCCGGAACGCCACCTCCCGATATAGAAGAATTGCTGCGCCGTTCACAGGATAAATTTAAAAACCTCGTGCCAGGCGGTTTTGGTTCCTCGCGCGGGTTTATATTGATCGTGCTGGGTGTCATTGCGATTTGGCTATTCAGCGGTTTCTACCGGGTCCAACCCGGCGAGCAGGGCGTCGAGCTGCTGTTCGGTAAGTTCGTTAAAGTGACCGCACCGGGCCTCAATTATTGGGCCCCGGCACCGCTCGGTCAGGTTTTTAAACCAAATGTCGAACACACCAACCAGATTACCATCGGCTACGTCCCCAACGGTGACAGCAGGAGCGTAGGGGTTCGTGACATCCCGCAGGAAAGCCTGATGCTGACCGGCGATCAGAACATCATTGATGTGGATTTCGTCGTTCAGTGGCGCATCAAGAATGCCGCCGATTTCCTGTTCAACATCCGCAATCCTGAAGCGACCGTCAAAATATCCGCCGAAAGCGCCATTCGTGAAGTGATCGGCCAGACGACTTTGGAAGACGCCCTGACCGTCAAGCGTGGCGAGGTCGAAGCTAAAACCAAAGAATTGTTGCAGTCGATTCTCGATAGCTACGGTGCCGGTGTTTTCATCGTCGAAATCAAACAGCAGAAGGTTGATCCGCCGTCCGAAGTCATCGACGCCTTCAACGACGTTCAGCGCGCCAAACAGGATCAGGAGCGCAGCGTTAACGAAGCCGTCGCCTATCGCAATGGTATCGTCCCCAGGGCCAAGGGTGAAGCCGCTCGGCTTATTCAGGATGCCCTGGCTTATAAGGAAAAGATAACCAGAGAGGCCGAAGGTGAGGCAGAACGCTTCCTCTCCGTCTATGAAGCCTACAAGGGCGGCAAGGAAGTGACCATCGAACGTCTGTACATCGAGCGTATGCAGGAAGTTCTGCAAAAATCGGACAAGGTCATCATCGATAACAATGGCGGAACGGGCGTCGTTCCCTATCTGCCGTTGCCGGAACTGAAAAAGAAAAACGCGGGAGCTAGCTAATGAATAAGGTATTTCTCGCCATTCTTGGTGTCGTTGTCATCGCCGGCGGTATCGTCGCCTATGGCTCCATGTTTACCGTCCATCAGGCCAGCCAGGCGCTGGTTCTGCAATTCGGTAATCCGATTCGTGTCGAGCGTGATCCGGGCCTGAAATTCAAGGTGCCGTTTCTGCAGAACGTCGAATACTTCGATCGCCGTATCCTCGATCTGGATCCCAACCCGCAGGAAGTCATCCTGCAGGATCAGAAGCGTGTTAACGTCGACAGCTTCGCCCGCTACCGCATCGTCGATCCGTTGGAATTCCGCAAGAAGGTCTCGACCGACCTTGAATTCCGCGCCGTCTTCGGTGGCCGCTTGAACTCTGCGGTGCGTGCGGAAGTCGGTAAAGTCCTGCTCGGCGACATGCTGACGGCGAAACGTGCCGACGTCATGCACCTGATCAGTGAACAGTTGAAATCCCAGGGTGCGGATTTCGGGGTCGAGGTCATCGACGTTCGTATCGGTCGCACCGATCTGCCGGACACAACATCACAGGCGGTGTATAACCGGATGCGGTCTTCCCGCGTCGCCCAGGCCGCCGAACTACGGGCCAAGGGTGAAGAGGAAAAGACCAAAATTCAGGCCGGTGCCGACCGTGAACGCACGGTCATTCTGGCCAACGCCCAGAAGGAAGCCGAAATCGCCCGTGGTCAGGGCGAAGGTGCCCGGACGACGATCCTCAATAGCGCCTTCGGCAAAGACGCCGAGTTCTTCGGTTTCTACCGGACCATGGAAGCTTATGGCAAAGCGTTCGATAAAGGCACCTCGCTGGTGCTTTCGCCGAACAGCGATTTCATGCGCTTCTTCGGTGCGGCCTCCGGCGACAAGATGAAATAAGTCAGGCATAAGGCGGCGGCACGATCATGGAATTCTCCGATCTGTTCGCCGCCTTCGGTCTGGCGTTGGTGCTCGAAGGGGCGGCTTACGCGCTGTTTCCCGATGCCATGCGCAAGATGATGGCGCAGGTGCTGGAGCTGGCACCGTCGAACATACGCTTCGTTGGTCTTGTGGCGGCGGTCCTGGGGGTCGGTATCGTTTGGCTGGTCAGGGGATAATACCTTAAAATTGTGCTCAATTCGCCATAGTGTCACCATATTCTTTGTCAGAATGGCAGACTTCAAACAGGCGATTGTGGACAGGACTTAAATTACAATGCGCGCACTCAAGGAGATTTCCGCCGTGAACAATCAATCAAAATCGACAACCGCAACCCTTTACCAACGCGCTTATGCCCGCCCTCAGTGGCAGATGCTGGCCTGGGGATTGTTGGCGATGGTGTTGATGGCGGCTGCTACGGTTCCGGCTCATGCCCGTTCGGCACCCGACAGTTTTGCCGATCTGGCTGAAAAATTGCTGCCCGCCGTTGTCAATCTTTCGACGACCCAGACAATCGAGGGGCGCAACAACCAGCAAATGCCGCAATTGCCGCCCGGATCGCCCTTCGAAGAGTTCTTCAAGGACTTCCTCGAGCGCAACCAGCCAAAGGGTCACGGTCAGGGTCAAGGCCAGCGCCAACGCAAGGCGACATCGTTGGGTTCCGGCTTCATCATCGATACCAAGAAAAACGGTGACGCCTATGTCATTACCAATAACCATGTCATTGCCGACGCCGACGAGATTACGGTGATCCTGCATGACAATGATCGCCTGAAGGCGGAACTGATCGGCCGCGACGCGAAAACCGATCTTGCCGTCCTGAAAATCAAGTCGACGAAGAAAATGGCCTTTGTCAGTTTCGGCAATTCCGATGAAGCCCGGGTCGGCGACTGGGTTGTCGCCATCGGCAATCCGTTCGGCCTTGGCGGCACCGTGACAGCAGGTATTATTTCGGCACGCGGACGCGATATCCAGTCCGGCCCCTATGACAACTTCATCCAGACCGATGCCTCGATCAATCGCGGCAATTCCGGTGGCCCGCTGTTCAATTTGGCTGGCGAGGTCATTGGCATCAATTCGGCGATCTATTCTCCGTCCGGCGGCAGCGTCGGCATCGGCTTTTCCATTCCCAGTTCCGGGGCCCAGCCGATTATCAACCAGTTGATCAATCACGGGGAAGTCAGGCGCGGTTGGCTTGGCGTGCAAATTCAGAGCGTCACCGAGGAAATCGCTGAAACCCTGGGCATGAAAAAGGCCGAAGGGGCACTGGTTGCCAGCCTGATCAAGGACGGCCCGGCGGAAAAATCGAACCTCAAGGCCGGTGACGTGATCCTGAAATTTGACGGCAAGGCGGTTCCGCAAATGCGCAAATTGCCGCGCATCGTCGCCGAAACCGAAGTCGACAAGCCGGTCAAGGTCGTGGTCTGGCGTGACGGTAAGAAAGTCACCATCAAGGTCACCATCGGCAAGCTCGATGAAACCGAAGTGGCGGCGGCAGGCCTTGATGACGGCAAGCAGGAAGAAGCCCCCGCCCACGCCGACACCATGGTCGACCCGCTTGGGCTTACTCTGGCGGAAGTGACGCCGGCCCTGCGCGACAAGTTCAAACTGGACGCCGAAGCTCGCGGTGTTGTCGTCACCGAAGTCGCCGACGACGGCGTCGCCTTCGAGAAGGGCGTCCGTCCGGGCGATCTGATCGTCGAGGTCAGCCAGCAAGAGGTGACCACCCCGGCGCAGGTGATCGGCAAGATCGATGAGGCCCGCAAGGAAGGCAACAAGCGCATCCTGCTGCTCATTGAAGGACAGTCCGGCCTGCGCTTCGTCGCCCTGAGCATCGAAAAGCAATAGGCAATAAAAGTCGCAATCAAACGGCCCTGCCTTGTGCGGGGCCGTTTTTGCGTTTAATAAACGGCAATTGAGTGAAGGATTGATGGTGAATACAGCCAAACCGCAGCGCGCCGAACTTCTGATGCCCGCAGGCTCGCTTGCGATGCTGAAGACGGCTATCCTTTATGGTGCCGACGCGGTTTATGCGGGTACCCCCGATCTATCCTTGCGGACCCAGTCGGCGTTCACCCTGGAAGAATTGACCGAAGGCGTGCGTTTCGCCCACGCCCGCGGCAAACGCATTTATCTGACCCTCAATCTGTTCACCCATAATCGGGATATCGAAAAGCTGCCGCTGTTCGTCGAAACGGTTCGTAAAGTCGGGCCGGACGGGGTCATCGTCTCGGACCCCGGGGTTTTTCATTTTCTGAAAACCCACGCCCCCGAACTGGAACTGCACGTTTCGACCCAGGCCAATGCGTGTTCGTGGTTGACCGTGCAAAGCTGGCAAAGCCAGGGCGCGTCGTTGTGTGTCATGGCCCGCGAAGTAAGCTTCGCCGAGCTCGTCGAAATCCGCGAGAAATGCCCGGACATCAAGCTTGAAGCCTTCGTCCACGGGGCTATGTGCATGACCTATTCGGGGCGATGCCTGCTGTCCAACTATCTCGCCGAACGCGGCGCCAATCAGGGTAACTGCGCGCAAAGTTGCCGTTGGAACTATAAGGTTCTGGCCCGCACCAAGGAAGGCGTCGAGGTCGAGATCACGCCCGACAACAAAGACAATTTTGACTTCTTCCTGGAAGAAGAATACCGCCCCGGCGAACTGATGAAGATCGAAGAGGACGAGCGCGGCTCCTACATCCTCAACGCCAAGGATTTGTGTCTGATGCCGAAGCTTGATGAGTATCTGGCCCTCGGCATGGATTCCCTGAAA
>CBFDEA010000031.1:0-8886 GCA_965603695.1 uncultured Rhodospirillaceae bacterium
AGTCCGAGCACAATGCACTGCGCAGACAAGCCATGTCCGTGCGCTTTGAACACGGCGTCGATATCGAGAAAACCATCACTGTGGTCGTGTCGGTTCTCGCCATCGCTGGGCTCGCTATTGCGGTGGTGGTGCTGTGGAACCGCAGCCTGGGCCGTCAAATAAAAGAGCGCAAGACGGCCGAAGAGGAACTCGCCAAGAACAGGGATAAACTGTCCATGTTGGCACAAAATCTATCTCGTTACCTGTCGCCCCAAATTTATGATTCTATTTTTTCCGGAGAACGTGATGTTTCCGTGACGACCGAGCGAAAGAAACTTACGGTCTTCTTTTCCGACATCCAGAACTTCACCGCGACGACTGAAGAGATGGAGCCGGAGGACATGACTTATCTGCTCAACGACTATCTGACCAAAATGAGTGAGATTGCCTTAGAGCACGGCGGCACAATTGATAAATTCATTGGAGACGCGGTCGTTGTTTTTTTTGGCGACCCGGAAACCCGAGGGGTGAGACAAGACGCTTTAGCCGCCGTGCGAATGGCTGTCGCCATGCAACGTCGGATGTTCGATCTTAGGGCTAAATGGGCTGATATGGGCTACAGGCTACCTTTCCATATTCGCTGCGGCATCAACACGGGCTATTGCAATGTCGGGAACTTCGGCAGCGAACAACGGGTAGATTACACCATCATCGGCGGTCAGGTTAATTTGGCTGCCCGGCTTGAATCCATCTGCAAACCAGATGGGGTTACGGTTTCACACGAAACATATTCCCTTATCCGCGATGTTTTTGACGGCGATCCAATGGAGCCCATTCAGGTCAAGGGCATCAAGGAGCCGGTTAAGCCCTTCGCAATTATAGGCATCTTTGAAGATTGGGATGAAAGCGAACGTTATATCCGGCGCGACGATATACCGGGCTTGCGGCTATGGGTGGACTTAATGCGCTTGAACGAAGATCAACGTTTTGCTTCTATCGAGGAGCTTGAAGAGGCTGTTGATATACTTAAACGCCTAGAACTCCAATCCACTGATCCAGGCACTCCGTTGGCAAATGAAAATGAGTGATCGCTGAGCAGGCGCACCTCATCTCTGGGCGACCATCGGCAATATCCGTCCTAAGTCCGTTCAGGATCAAAAACAAACCTTTCCGCTGGGCCATATTCCAGTCCGCTTGGCGTCTCAAGGCGGACATTCGACACATTCGGGTCTGCCTGCCGCTTTGTGGACGATAATTCTCACCTTGAATTAACTAAAAGCGCAAGTGGGGCAATGGCTGCGCATTAATATCTTATAAACATTGCTGTCGTAAAACTTGGGGTATGGCTAGAACCCTAACCAATACCGGTGTCGGATCGATCCTGCCCGAAAGCGTCAGCGCGTTTTTACGGCGGCGGATCAGTGAGATCATCGGCCTCGCCCTGGCCTTATGCGGCCTGGCCCTGCTCGTCGCCCTGCTTTCATACGCCCCGGGCGACCCTTCATTCAACAGCGCCTCGGACAGTGGGCCGCTCAATCTGCTTGGCCTGGGCGGTGCCTATATGGCCGACCTGTTGTTGCAGTCCTTAGGCGTTGCCGGGGCCGCGCCGTCGTTGGTGCTCGCCGTTTGGGGCGTGCAAACCATGCGCAAACATCCGCCCAGTCATGTTGTCGCGCGGCTCTGCCTGTTTCTCTTCGCCCTGACCCTGATCCCCATGAGTCTGGCCGCCCTGCCGGCCGCAAATGGCTGGCCCCTGGCGACCAGTCTTGGCGGCGTCATTGGTTCGGTGCTGCTTGAGCGGGCGAGCGCATTGCTCAACGCCATCATCGTCAGTTTTGGTTTGACCGCCGTCGTTGAGGGCTGGATGCTGGCCCTGTTTCTCGCCGCCCCGGCGCTCGCCGCCCTGATCACCGTGCTTGGCTTAAGCGCCCAGGAGTGGCGCCACACCGCAGACTGGTTGCTCGGGCTATCCCGCCGCGTTTGGGGATTGCTGCGCCGCGGTGCCACGCGCCTGTTGCCAGCACTTGTCCCGAAGGCGGCACCTGCGACCCCGGCCGCCGCCGCCCGCAGCCCGATCAACCCCCGCCCGCAGAGCAAAAAAACCGCGCCGCCAAAAGTCTCGCAAAAAGCGGCGACGCCTAAAGCCGGTCGCAAAGCCGCGGCAAAACGCCAGCGCACCCTCGATCTTGTTCCCGGCGACGAATACGAACTGCCGCCCCACGACTTGCTGGAATCGCCGCCGCCGGCCAATGCCGCGACCAAGATCAACAAGGATGCCCTGCAACAAAATGCCCGCTTGCTGGAAACCGTTCTGGATGACTTCGGCGTTCGCGGCGATATCATCAAGGTCTGCCCCGGCCCGGTCGTTACCTTGTACGAGCTTTCCCCGGCCCCCGGCACCAAGACATCGCGGGTCATTGGCCTGAGCGACGACATCGCCCGCTCGATGAGCGTCGTATCGGTCCGTGTTGCCGTCGTTCCGGGGCGCAATGTCATCGGCATCGAGCTTCCCAATGTCGAGCGCGAGATGGTTTATCAGCGCGAGCTTTTGACCTCCGATCCGTTCGAACGTGCGTCGGGCAAGCTCAACCTAGCCCTCGGCAAGGACATCGGCGGCCTGCCGGTCACCGTCGATCTAGCCCGCATGCCGCATTTGCTGATCGCCGGAACCACCGGGTCGGGCAAGTCCGTCGGTATCAATACGATGGTCCTGTCCTTGCTGTACCAACTGACACCCGATGAATGTAAATTGATCATGATCGATCCGAAGATGCTGGAGCTTTCTGTCTACGAAGGTATTCCGCATTTGCTGACCCCGGTCGTCACCGAACCGTCGAAGGCGGTGATGGCGCTGAAATGGGCGGTCCGGGAAATGGAAGAACGCTACCGCGTGATGTCGCAACTGGGCGTACGCAACATCGCCGGATACAACGCCCGCTTAAGCGAGGCCACTAAAAAAGGCGAGACCCTGACCCGCCGCGTCCAGACCGGTTTCGATGCCGACGGCAAGCCGGTCATGGAAGACCAGCCGCTGTCCATGGATCCGTTGCCGTTTATCGTCGTCGTTATTGATGAAATGGCCGATCTGATGCTGGTCGCCGGTAAAGATGTCGAGGCCGCAGTCCAGCGCCTGGCGCAAATGGCCCGGGCCGCCGGTATTCATATGATCATGGCGACACAGCGTCCGTCCGTTGACGTTATTACCGGAACCATCAAGGCCAACTTCCCGACCCGGATCAGCTTCCAGGTGACCTCGAAAATCGACAGCCGGACGATTTTGGGCGAGCAGGGCGCCGAACAATTACTCGGCCAGGGCGACATGTTGTATATGGCCGGCGGCGGTCGCATCACCCGCGTCCACGGGCCTTTCGTTTCCGACGAGGAAGTCGAGCATGTGGTGACCTTCCTGAAATCCCAGGGAACCCCTGACTATCTCGACGACGTCACCGAAGATGTCGCCTCCGAAAGCATCAGCCTGAGCGGCTCCGGCCAGGCTTCCGGCGACGAGCTTTACGACGAAGCCGTCGCTTTAATCGCCCGCGAAGGCAAGGCATCGACAAGTTTTATTCAACGTCACCTGCAAATAGGTTATAACCGGGCGGCTCGTATCATCGAACGCATGGAGAATGAAGGCGTTGTTTCAAAAGCTAACAGGGTCGGTCGCCGCGAAGTCCTCATCGGGGAAGTCGGCGAAACGGTCCTTTAAATCCCTTTTTCTGACGCTTGTCGTCGCCACCATTTTTCTAGTCCTGTCCGGATATGGACAAGCCACGGCTGAAGTTACCCCGATGGTGCTCAAGGGGGCCGATAAAAATGACATCATTCGCATTCAAAAGTACCTAAACGGCCTGATCACCCTGAAATCGCGATTTTTGCAGGCGTCGTCCACGGGCAGCTTCGCGGAAGGCACATTTTATTTGTCCAGGCCGGGCAAGATGCGCATTGAATACGATCCGCCGGTGCAATTTCTCATCGTCGCCGACGGGACATGGCTGATCTATCACGACAAGGAACTCGATCAGATTACCCACATTCCCCTCGGCATGACCCCCGCCGATATCCTTGTTCAGGAAAACTTATCCCTGCTTTCAGGCGAGCTGGTTGTCACCAAAATTGACCGCGGCCCCGGTATTATCGGCATCACGGTAGAGCGTCAGGATGATGATGGTGGCCAGTTAACGCTGATTTTCGGCGATAAACCACTGCAATTGAAAAAGTGGATCGTCGTTGATCCGCAAGGAGTCAAAACATCGGTTTCGCTGTTATCGAGCCAGCGCGATGTCAGCTTTGACCCCAAACTTTTCAACATCAAGCTGAGGCCCAGCACCAAAGATCCGGGCAATTAATAAATTTTCCAACAATCCCCCTTGAAGCCGGACCGCCATAACCCCAAATAACGGGGGCGAGGAGGATTTCCCTTTTCCTCCCCCGAATGGCTCCCCTGCCGTTCAAATTGGCTCCTTAAAAAAGCAGCCCGAAGCGCCCGGCACCCCCCCTGCCGGGCGTTTTTTTGGTTTTATTTTGGTCGGGCCAAATTCCGTCCCGGATCGTTCCGATCCAGGGCGTTTGGACCTTATTTTGGTCGGGCCAATTTTCGCCCAAGGGCGATTGGACCTTAGGGCGCTAGGCGATAGCCGCCGGGTTCGGTCAGCAGGATCCGGGCGTTGGACGGGTCTTCTTCTATTTTTTGACGCAGCCGGTAAACATGGGTTTCCAGGGTATGGGTAGTGACCCCGGCATTATAGCCCCAGACCTCGTCGAGCAGGACATCGCGACTGACAACCTTGCCGCCGGTCCGGTAAAGGTACTTTAATATCGCCGCCTCTTTATCGGTCAGGCGGACTTTCTTGTCGGTTTCGGTTTCCAGCAACAACTTAGCCCCCGGCTGAAAACTGTAGGGGCCGATGGTGAACACCGCGTCATCGCTGCGTTCATGCTGGCGCATATGGGCCCGCAACCGGGCCAGCAAAACACCAAGGCGAAACGGCTTGGTGATGTAATCGTTAGCCCCGGCGTCAAGGCCGAGGATCGTGTCGGCATCCGTATCGGCGCCTGTCAGCATAATAATCGGCGATTTAACACCGTTGCGGCGCTTTAGACGACAGACCTCGCGGCCATCCATATCGGGCAGACCGACATCCAGAATGATGACATCGAAATAATCGGTCTTGGCCAATTCAAGGGCCGCGGCCCCGCTGGTCGCGATGACCGGGACAAATTCCTCGTGCAATTGCAACTGCTCGCTAAGCATTTCCAGTAGCGGCGTTTCATCGTCGACAATCAGAACTTGTTTTCCGGAGGTCATATTTTTTTCCTGTTTAAGCCATGACTAAGGTTTTAAACCGCTTGGTTAGAAGATCACAAAACAATTAATTGCGCCTTTAAGCGTTTGCCTTTTGGCGCTATGGTCCCGGTTCTTGATAATGAGCCCGAGAAAAGGCACCACAAGTAACATGCCACACCGCTTCAAACTGATCCAAATGCCCGCTTCGCGCGAGCCCGTTTCACTACTCGCCGTTGACCGCTGTGTGTCCGAACTGCGGCGCGGTCGCATGGTTTGTGTGCGCGGAGGGGGCGGTATTGCCGCCCTGGTTCAGGCCGCCGAAGCCGTCACCGATGAAGGCTTGCAGAAACTCGCAGAAACCGCCCATCAACAACCGGTGCTGGCGATCACCGCCCGGCGCGCCATGGTTTTGGCCCTAACCGACAAGACGGGCTTAAAGGCATCCGCCATAGCGCTTAGCTGCGCCAAGGGTTGGCGGGCGGAAACGGTACTTGATCTGGCCGACCCGCTTTCCGACTTCGCCCCCGATAAAGACGACTGCGGCAGCCTTGATGTAAAGGACACCGAAACATACGGTTGCGCCGCCGCCGCCATCGGACTCGCTAAAATTGCCCGGCTGTTGCCGGCCGCCCTGGTCGCCGAAATCGTCGATCCGGATGCCGATGACGTCGACGCCTGGGCGATCCGCCATGGCCTGCTGATTGTCGATGCCGGAGATGTTTTCCAGTACGAGCACACCCAGGCGCGCACCCTGAAGCCGGTCAGCGAAGCCAGTGTGCCGCTACTTGACTCCCATGACGCCCGCATTATTGCGTTCAGGCCCGTTGATGGCGGCCTTGGACACATTGCCAGTATCATCGGCGAACCGACGACGGGGACCGACCAGCCGGTTCTGGCGCGGCTCCATTCGGAATGTTTTACCGGTGATCTGCTGGGCAGCCTGAGATGCGATTGCGGCGACCAGTTGCGCGGTGCCATTAACGAAATCGCCCACGCTGGCGGTGGCGTCCTGCTATATCTGGCCCAGGAAGGGCGGGGCATCGGCCTGGTCAACAAGCTCCGCGCTTACGAACTGCAAGACCGTGGCTTCGACACCATGGACGCCAATGAACAACTGGGATTCGACGCCGACGAGCGGATCTATCTGCCGGCCGCCGAAATGCTGCGCCAGCTCGGTTTTTCCGCAGTCCGCCTGATGACCAACAATCCGGACAAAATCGCGGCCCTCAGCGCCTGCGGCGTCGACATCGTCGAGCGTGTCGAACACGCCTTCCCGGCCAACAAACACAACGAACATTACCTCAAGACAAAGGCCAGCCGCGGCGGTCACCTGATCTAGCAACAGGGCGGCTTTACCCTTTTGATCCGGCAGTTCTTGCCGCAGACCTAAAATCCCTCCACTTTTTTCAACTAACTCGTTGATATATCATGCCTTTAAGTTGGCATGCCGCTTGCTTATTAACGGGGGAGATATTTGTAACAACAATGAATGCAGGTAGCCAATGAACGGGCCCGGCGACACATCAAGCACTCTATCGGTTTTGCCGACGCCCAGGACGTCGCTGCAGAATATTGGTGAGAAGCGCGATAAAGACGAAGAGACCCGCAATGTGAGCTCGTTCCAGGCCTTCGGCGCCGATGGCTTTACCTTCCTCGACTTCATTGACATCATCAATCCATTGCAGCACATCCCGGTGGTCGGCACTTTGTACCGCGAAATGACTGGCGACCAGATCGATCCCGGTTCTCGCATTGCCGGGGGCTCCCTGTTCGGAGGCCCGATCGGTGCCGCCGTCTCATTGGTCGATGTTGCCGTCGAACAAAGTTCCGGGCAGGACATGGGCGAACATATGATGGCCCTGTTCGGCGGCGAGGAAGAGAACGCGGGCGTTACCCTGGCCAACGTCCCGCCAGCCAATGACTTTGTCGCCGACGCCAACAATCCAATTACCGCCAATGCCGAAGTCCTGGAGTGGGCACGGCGCGAAACCAGCCGGGCTGCCAGTGATGATAGTCAGGCACGTCTGAATCCGCCGCCAGCCGGTTCCGTCGAAATCGCCGCCAACATCGAAGTCTTGAACTGGGCCCGCCAGGAGGCCAGCCATGGCCGCCCCGTCGGCGAAACCGCCAGCGCCCAAACACGGGACAAGCGTAAAACCGAACAACACCAGGACATAGAAAATCAGCAAGCCGCCCTTGATACAACCATGGCCCTTGGCCGCGATCAATCGCAGCTATCGGGTGCCACCGCGCCTCTTGGCGGCTGGTTCTCCGAAACCATGTTATTGGCCTTGGCCCGCTATGACGAAGGCGCACAATTGGGCAAGGCCGGGTCCACACGCCGGGTCGAGGAAACCGTTAACACCAGCGAATAATCTTCGGCAGTTGGTTCATTTCAGATAAAGTCCAAGCATGGATATTCATGTCGATAGCAGCGGCTTCCTGTCCTGGGGCGAGGACGCAGGCGCGTCCCGTAAGGTGCGTTGCGCCTTGGGACTGGGCGGCATCAATCATAAAAAGACGGAAGGGGACGCCATAACCCCCATCGGTCGCTTTCCCTTACGCAGTGTCATGGTCCGGGCCGACCGCGTCTCGCAATTGCAAACGGCGCTGCCTGTTACGGCCATTACGAAAACCGACGGCTGGTGCGATGATCCGACCGCCGCCGATTACAACAAGCGTATCGCCTTACCGCACTCGGCAAACCATGAGGCGTTATGGCGCGCGGACGCCGTTTATGACGTCATCGTCGAAGTCGGCTACAACGATGACCCCGTCAAAGCAGGCGCGGGCAGTGCCATTTTTATCCACGTAGCCCGCCCGGACTACGCCCCGACCCAAGGTTGCGTCGCCTTGGCCCTGAATGATTTGCTGGATCTACTGAAGGACTGTCATACAGATAGCGTGCTGGTTATTGGTTAGGCCCGCGTGATCCAAAAATCGCCGTACCGACCCGCACATGGGTCGCGCCAAAACGCACGGCGGTAGGATAATCGGCGCTCATGCCCATGCTTAATTCCGCAAGGCCGTTTCGTTCTGCTATTTGCTTAAGCAAGGCAAAATGCATGGAGGGCTCCTCGTCCACAGGCGGGATGCACATCAGGCCGCGAACGGGAAGCTTCAGTTGATCACGACAAAGGGCGATAAAATCATCTGCTTCAGGGGGCTTAATGCCCGCTTTCTGCTCCTCTTCACCGGTATTGATCTGTATCATGCAATCGGGCCGGGTGCCGGTTTCCTCCATAATGCGGGCCAGGGCGCGCGCCAATTTCGGTCGATCAACGGTTTCGATGACATCGAACAAGGCAACCGCCTGACGCACCTTGTTGCTTTGCAACGGGCCGATTAAATGCAGGCGGACATCGTCAAAATCACGCTTCAATTGCGGCCATTTTTCCTCCGCCTCCTGGACCCGATTTTCGCCGAAAACCCGCTGGCCGGCGGCAAGCACCGGGACGATGGCAGCGCAGGAATGAGTCTTGGAAACAGCGACCAGAGTGACTGAAGCCGGATCACGCCCGGCTGCGCGGGCGGCGGCGGCAAGTTCGGCGCGGACCTGTTCAAGGTTGCCGGGGCTATCAGTTTCGTTATTATTTTCGCCAGCCATCGGCAAATCCAGTCCT
>CBFDEA010000032.1:0-8884 GCA_965603695.1 uncultured Rhodospirillaceae bacterium
CGACAGGGGCCCGCGTTTTCATGCTTGCGGGCGCATCGTCGGTGGTCCCCTTAAGGCCGATTTCGACGTCGGAATCGCTGACCCGTTTCAGGTTATGACCGAATTCGCTCACCACCAGTTCCGCAGTATCGGCGTCGATGACCTGGTCGATTGTCGCCATGACATCCATTCTCATCAATGCCTTAATGACATCGATTGCCCGTTCGGCCATACGGTTGGCCAATTCCTGAACGGTGATGGATTCGGGGATAACAACGTCGCGAATGATCTTCTTGCCTTCGGACAGAACTTTTTTCTGCTTCTGCTTTTCTTTCTCGCGGGCGCGCTTGACCGATGCCAGCGAACGGGTCCGCTCTTCACCATCGACCAACGCCTCGGCGATGGTCAACTTGCCGGAACGCCGACGATGATCGCCACGCTGCTTCGGCGTCGGGCGCTTCGGTTCTTCCGGACGAACCTCGGCATGCAGAGCATGCTTTGGCCGCGGCTTGAGCGTATCGCCATCACCGCTCTGTGCCGCTTCCAGTTTCTGGGCGGCGGCAGAAGCGCTAGCGGCTTGCTGTTCCTTATTATGGAGTTCCGCTTCCTCTTCAGCCTTGCGCTTGGCAGCGGCCACGGCCGGATCTTCGGCGACCGGTTCAGGTTCGGGCTCGGGCTCCGGCGGTGCCAACGCGGCGGCAATAGCAGCAGCGTCGCTGGCTTCCTTGGCATCCTGCAAGGCACGGGCGCGAGCGGCTTTTTCCTCGCCCGTCAGCTTCGATCCCGCACTCGGTGTTGTCACGACTTCCGGTTTTTTCTCTTCGACCACGACGACGGCTTCTTCGACGGGCTCCATAAGCAAGCTTGGGTCATCTTTGACCTCGGACATGCGGCCGGCGTCATTTTGCGTAAAGGTTCGTTTTTTGCGAACTTCGACCTGCACCATCTTCGAGCGACCATGAGAGAAGCTCTGGCGAACCGACCCGGATTCAATGGTCTTGTTCAGTTCCAGCGTCCCCGGACGCGATAGTCCCAGGGGTTTCTTCTTTTGATCTTTGTCTTTGGTCTCGCTCATCGCTATTCCGTTCATTTTTCCGCCCCTTATGGGCGGCCATTTTTGTCAGCTACCTGGGGCCCGGCCCCTGGATCTTTCTTAAAGCTTCGAGTCGACTGGCATCAACCAGCAGACTTTCAGCCAATCGGCCCGGCGCGATGATCGCGTGGACCGCCCTTTCGCGTGCAAACGCCTGACCCAACTCATCGGCGTCAAACGTCACAATAACCGGCGTCTTGCCCGCCCACGAGCGAACTTTCGCCAGCCCATCTTCGGCCCCATCGGCTGCCGCCAACAGCACCCCGGCGGGCTTGCCCGATTTTAACCAGGCCTCGACCTTGCCGAAACCCGAAACTGCCTGTCCAGCGCGTCGGGCCAATCCAACAAAGTTCAAACACCTTCTGGCCAACAGCCCCTCTACCCGATCAGCCAAATCAGCGGGAATTTTGACCTTTGCGCGCGCCGCCTTGGCAAACAGATTTTTAGCGCACGCTGTATGTAACACATCACGGCCAGCGCTCAACCAAAAACCCCGGCCCGGTAGACGGGCTTCAATATCGGCGACGATTTCTTCGTCTGGGCCAACAACGAACCGGACCATCTGATCCTTCGGAAGTTCAACGCCGCTAACAATGCAGCGCCGCAGCGATACTTCCCCTCTTTGCTTCTTACGGGGCTTCTTTCGCTCGGCCATTTTTTGCCAGCCTTACTTCTATTCCTGCGTCTCCTCGACAGCGACAGCTTCTTCAGCCTCGGCGGTTTCCTCCTCGGGGAACCAGTGAGCACGCGCCGCCATAATAATCTCATTAGCCTTATTTTGGCTCATGGTAAGGCCTGCGGGAAGCAATTCGAGCAATTCATCGCCGGCAAGATCGGCGAGATCATCCAAGGTTTTAACACCGCCTTCGCCGAGCGCCACCATCAGTGCCGGGGTAATGCCATCGATTGCGGCAATTTCATCGCTGACACCCAACTCATCACGGCGTTTCGCCAATTCCAGATCGCGTTTCTCGAGGGAGCTACGGGCTCGCTCGCGCAATTCTTCGGCGACATCCTCGTCAAAACCTTCGATTTCAACAAGATCGTCGACGGGAACGAAGGCGACCTGTTCAATGGATGAAAACCCTTCGGTGACCAGTAAATGGGCGATGACCTCGTCAACATCGAGAGATTCGACGAACATTTGTGAGCGTGAATGGAATTCCTGCTGACGACGGTCAGATTCCTCGGCCTCGGTCAGAATGTCGATATCCCAGCCGGAAAGCTGAGATGCCAGACGCACGTTCTGGCCGCGTCGGCCAATGGCCAGACTGAGCTGCTCGTCGGGAACGACGACTTCGATTTTATTGTTTTCCTCATCCAAAACGACCTTGGCGACTTCTGCCGGAGCGAGGGCGTTAACGATGAAAGTGGCCGGGTCCATGGACCACTGGATGATATCGATTTTTTCTCCCTGCAGTTCGCCGACAACAGCCTGCACGCGCGAACCGCGCATGCCAATACACGGCCCGACCGGGTCGATGCTGGAATCGTTGGACAACACGGCGATTTTGGCGCGTGAGCCGGGATCGCGGGCAACCGACTTGATTTCAATAATACCGTCATAAATTTCCGGCACTTCCTGGGCAAACAGCATGGCCATGAATTTCGGGTGCGTCCTGGACAGGAAAATCTGCGGTCCGCGCGCTTCTTCGCGGACATCGACAATATAGGCCCTGATCCGGTCGCCATTGTTGAAGTGCTCACGCGGGATCGCCTCGTCGCGGCGCAACAGCGCTTCGGCGCGGCCAAGATCGACAATGATGTTGCCGAATTCGACGCGCTTGACCAGACCATTGACGACCTCGCCCGCACGTTCCTTGTATTCCTCGTACTGACGCTTGCGTTCGGCGTCGCGCACTTTCTGGACAATGACCTGCTTGGCGGTCTGGGCGGCGATGCGTCCGAAATCGATTGGCGGCAGGGGATCAATGAGAAAATCGCCAAGCTCGGCGTCGGCCTTGGTCTTGCGGGCCTCATCCAGAGTAGTCTGGGTGATTTCGTTTTCAATTTCCTCGGCAACCTCAACGTAGCGGGCCAGGGTGATTTCCCCCGACTTGCGGTTAATGGTGGCACGAATATCGTGCTCATGACCGTATTTGGAACGCCCGGCTTTCTGAATAGCTTCTTCCATCGCCTCCAGAACTTCGGTCTGTTCGATTCCCTTGTCGCGCGCTACCGTTTCTGCAACTTGCAGAAGCTCAGGGCGGGCATGGACTGCATTCGTTTCTGTCATCGTCTCACTCATTGTTTTCGCTGTCCTTCACTTGCCGCGATCAAGTCATCGCTTAGCAGTAGTTTCGCATTTTCTATATCCTGGAAAGCAAGATCATAGACCTGATCCTTGGTCTCGATCCTGATAACACCATCCTTAACATCCGCCAACCGCCCTTTAAAGCGCTTGCGCCCGTCAATGGCGCGGCTGGTTTCAATCTTGGCATCAAAGCCCATGAAGCGCTCGAAATCCTCAAACCTGACCAGTGGCCGATCGATGCCCGGCGAAGACACCTCAAGGGCGTAATTCCCGGCAAGGGGGTCTTCGACATCAAGGACCGCCGAAACGGCGCGGCTGACCGTGGCGCAATTCTCGACATTCATGCTCCCGGTGGCCGCATTTTCCGCCATGATCAGAAGCCGCGGGTTGCTGCCCCCGGTAAAGTCCACCTTGACCACTCTGAAGCCCAAGGCTTCGACAGTCGGGGCGATCATTGCTTCGATACGACGGACAAGTTCCATTTGATTTAAGCGCCTAAAACCCGTTCCACAAAAACAAAAGGCGGGCCGCAAGGCCCACCCCATCAATTTCGATCAATGCCGAACCTAACGAGACACGTAAAGACTTACGTGTGTGATTGAGGCGAACATATACACCCGATGCCATTTCCAACACAAGGGCTTTTTGGTCTTAGCCTCTAGCGACAAAGGCGTTTGAAAATCAGGTAGACCGGGTGCTCGCCACGGGCCAGGGCCTTTTCTTCGTAGCGCGTTGGCTGCCAATCTTCGGGTGGCACGCGCCAGTCGCTGGCCCGCCGTGCGCTCCAGCAGAAGCTCGGGTGCTCGAGCATGGCCTGCAAAGACCACGAGACAAAGTCCATATGATCGCTGGCAAAACGCAATTCGGCACCGTCCTTGAGGACCCGGGCCAGACGATCGAGATTTTCCCTGACAATGAAGCGGCGTTTGTTCTGCCGCTTTTTCGGCCACGGGTCGGAAAACAGGACAAACGCCCGATCAATGGAATTTTCGGGCATTGCGTCAAGCAACGGCCTGGCGTCATCGTCGCAGATGCGAATATTTTTAAGGTCTTCGCCATCGATGGCGCTGAGCAACTTGGCGACGCCGTTGACGAACGGCTCGGCACCGATGAATCCAATGTCGGGATAGGTCCGGGCCTGGGCCGCAAGGTGTTCGCCGCCGCCAAAGCCAATTTCAAGCCACACACCACTCGGGGCGACAGCCATCGTCGTCGTAAAATCCGGGTCGGGAGCCTGGGCCGTGACCCGCAAGACGGGCAGAAGCTTTTCAACAAGCTCTTTATGGCCGGGGCGCAATTTTTTGCCATGCCGGCGGCCATGCCAGTCAGGCCTGTCCGGCCGCCCCTGTGAAGGAACGGCCGGACCAGTTCTGGGTTGGCTGGTCATCAGGACTTAATCAGAAAGCCGCTTTAAGGGCGGTGGCGAGATCGGTTTTTTCCCACGAGAAACCACCGTCGGGGTCGACTTCGCGACCGAAGTGACCATAAGCGGCGGTGCGGGCATAAATCGGTCGGTTCAACTTGAGGTGCTCACGAATACCGCGCGGGCTCAAGTCAACCATCTCGCAAAGAGTTGCGACAAGCTTGTCTTCATCGACTTCGCCGGTGCCGTGGGTATCGATATAAACAGACAGCGGCTTGGAGACGCCAATGGCGTAAGCCAACTGCAGGGTACAGCGTTCGGCAATGCCCGCGGCAACGACGTTTTTAGCAAGATAACGCGCCGCGTAGGCCGCCGAACGGTCGACCTTCGTCGGATCCTTACCGGAAAATGCGCCGCCGCCGTGGGGCGCGGCACCGCCATATGTATCGACGATGATTTTACGTCCGGTCAGTCCGGCGTCCCCATCGGGGCCACCGATGACAAAACGGCCCGTCGGGTTGACGTAGAATTCATCTTCCGGGCACATCCAGCCATTTTTCAGAACAGCCTCGACATGGGGGCGGACGATTTCGCGAACATCGTGCTGATCGAGGTCTTCGGTATGTTGGGTCGAAACCACGACCGAGGTCGCGCCGACCGGCTTGCCGTCAACATAGCGCAATGTCACTTGGCTTTTCGAATCCGGAAGCAAACCCGGTTCGGCACCGGAATGTCTGACATCGGCGAGCGAGCGCAAAAGAGCGTGGGAAAGATGGATCGGCGCCGGCATCAGGCTTTCGGTTTCGTTACAGGCATAGCCGAACATGATGCCCTGATCGCCGGCACCCTCATCCTTGTTGCCGGCGGCATCGACGCCCATGGCGATATCGGCCGACTGGCCGTGCAAGTGAACGTCCACATCGGCATGCTGCCAATGGAAGCCTTCCTGCTCGTAACCGATGTCCTTGACCGATTGGCGGGCGATTTCTTCCATCCGGGTTTTGTTGACGTTGCCTTTGTCATCGACCAGCGGATCTGGGCCACGCACTTCACCGGCCAGAACGATCCGATTGGTCGTGCACAGGGTTTCACAGGCGACCCTGGATTGCGGGTCAGCGGCCAGAAAAGCGTCAACGACGGCGTCGGATACCCGGTCGCTGACTTTGTCAGGATGGCCTTCAGATACTGATTCACTGGTAAATAGGTAGTCGGCTTTTGACATGTTCGATCCCTTCGATCATTGCAACATTTGTCCAACTGGACCAAGGGCCGAAACGGTCTTGCCGTTTAATCACGTAGCCCACTTAGCGCAATATTTAACGTGGCGGCAAGTAGTCCAAATCCATCCACGACTCATTCGAATCAGACCTTGCGGGCCGATACGGAAATCCTTTTGTCAATATTTTCAAGGGTGGTCAAGAACTTTTCGTAGCCGCCAGACACCCTGAAAACCCTCTTCAACCAAGGCCTTTAACAGGCCCCGGTCTTTATTTAGAAGCAATTTGGCTGTTCGCCAGAGTTTTCGTCAATTCGAACAGGCGCTTGCGGATTTTCGGGTCTTCGATTTTGTAATAGGCGCGCACCAGCTCCAAGGTTTCGCGACGGGCCAGCGGATCGGATTCAAGGACCGCCTGATCGTCGTCGGCAAGACCCTTAAGGTCGATGCGACGGCCCCGGGTTGCCTTTGTGACATCGTTCATGTCGTCAAAGAAATACGATACCGGAACGTCAAGAACACGCGAGAATTCATAAATTCTCGAAGCCCCGACACGGTTGGCGCCGCGCTCGTACTTTTGAATTTGCTGAAAGGTCAGGCCGACAGACTCACCCAATTTTTCCTGACTGATACCAAGCAATGTCCGGCGCAGACGCAGGCGGGCACCGACATGCATATCGACGGCGCGTGGAACACCCAGCAAGGCATCTTCAGGTTTCGCGGCACGGGGTTTACGTTTGACTGCTGTTTTATTCATCTTGAAATCTCTACCATTATTCAGGTTTAGGCGTACGGCCATGCGCCATTTTACGACGCTTTAATAGGTAAATTTTCGGCACTATCCAAGCGATTATTTTCTACTGTCACATTTTCATTATATGGTCTGACCAGCAATATTCTTCAAGGGTGTTCGGCCTCCTGCCGTGATATTTATTGCCTGCTCATTCAACTTCTGCGTGACGGTGACCCGGCCAGGAAGCCGACACTCGCTGCCATCAGCACAAGCAAAGCAACAATCCAGTCTCCCAGCCGGCCATAAAGCGTCGGTTCAAGGGCTACAGGCAAGTCACTGTCGAGAACTCCCTTTGCCGCCAACTCCAGTTTTGCTGTGACCCGTCCATAGCCGTCAATGACCCCGGAAATTCCTGTATTGGCGACACGGACAAGGGGCAGACCCGTCTCAACCGCGCGCAGGCGAGCGGCGGCGAAGTGCTGATAAGGGCCGGAACTGACGCCGTACCAGCCGTCATTTGTCAGGTTAAGCAGCCACTGGGGGCGCGCCCTTTGGTCGATTATCTGGTCCGGGAAAATGACCTCATAACAAATCAGGGCCGAGACCGGCGGCAACCCTTTGAGGCGGAGCGTCAGGGGGCCGGATCCGGGTGAAAAATCAGTCGCCCCGGCGGGTATTTTTTGCAATCCAAGGACGCCCCGTAAAGGCATGTACTCGCCGAACGGAACCAAATGTGATTTGTCGTAGGTGCCAACAATGCGGGCCTTCTCGTCAATCGCATGGAGGCTGTTCCAGACCCGGTAGGTAGCCTCTTTCTGCGGAGTCGTGCGCGGTGCGCCGGTTATCGTCAGCCCGCCCTTCGGGGTCACCGATGCTATCGCCTGACGCGCCCCTGCTTCATTGGCGACAAAGTAGGTTGCCGCCGTTTCAGGCCAGATCACATGGGTCGGCAGTGGCTCCCCTGGTGGCGGCGGAGCGGCGCTCATATGCAGCAGTTCACTAAAGTTTTTCGGTTTCTGCTGGTGCTCCCATTTCAAGCGCTGATCGAAATTGCCCTGCACCAGGCGCAGGCGAACATTAGCCACGACGTCCTCTGTGCTTGCCGACAGCCGCAGCGCCCCGCCAGCCCAAACGATGACCAGGGCAAAACCGGCAACGCCGAGCACGCGCAGCGGACTTGCCCGCACCGCCCAACCATCAGCACTGGCCAGGATTGCCGGCATCGCCGCGACAATAATAGTGAGCAGGCCAAGACCGTAAACACCGGCCACGGCCGTAGACTGAATCATCGCGTCGGAGAAAACCCAGACGCTGCCAATTAAATTCCATGGGAAGCCGGTGAACACCCAGCTACGCAACCATTCAAAGGTCGTCCACAGGGCAGCGAAGACAAACACCCGACCAATGGCCGAACAATGGCGGGCGAAGATCCGCGTCAGGGCCGCAATGCCGGCCGGAAAAAACGCCAACAGCGCGGCCAAACCTAAGACCGCAAATGGCGCCAGCCAGCCAAAACGCTCGGGAAAGGTCAACAAGGCGTTGGCGACCCAGTATAGACCGGCAGAAAAGTGACCAAGGCCAAACCACCAGCCGGCACCAAAGGCCGCGCCCGCAGCAGGCCTGGCAAAGATCAGCCACAGCAAGCCCGTCATCGCCGGGATAAGCAGGAACACCCCATGCACGGGGGCCATGGCACCGGCCCCCAGAACCCCTAACAAAAATGCCAGCAGCCAGCGCCGCCAGCCATTATGAGCGACGACGCGAACATACAAGCGGGCCATCAATCTTCGCCTGAAACCAGCGGAACAATGATGTCGGCACCGCGCAGACGCAGTGATTTTATGTGGCGTGGATCGGCATCGATAATTTCAAACTCGAGTCCGGAAGGATGGCCGATCAACTCGCCGCGCACCGGCACCCTGCCCGCCAGCGAAAACACCAGCCCGCCCAGGGTATCAATATCCTCGCGCTCTTCGTCGCTGACAATATTGCCAAGGCGTTGTTCCAGCATTTCAATTGTTACCCGGGCGTCGGCGATAATGGTGGCGTTGGGGCCATCGACCATGACCGGTTCGTCGGTGCGGTCGTGTTCATCCTCGATCTCGCCGACAATTTCCTCGACCAGATCTTCAATCGTCACCAGACCATCAATGCCGCCAAATTCATCGACCACCAGCGCCATGTGACAGCGGGTCGCGCGCATTTGCAGCAGCAGCTCCAGGACCTGCATGGAGGGCGGTACGAAC
>CBFDEA010000033.1:0-8808 GCA_965603695.1 uncultured Rhodospirillaceae bacterium
GTGTCGAAGTTGACCGTCAGCCGTTCTTTCCGCCGCGCCGACTTCATGCCGCCCTTTGAATTCTATGCCCGCCTGCTTGGCCCCGAAGGCGGCAGACGCGATTTGCTGGCCCGTCTGGGTAATGAAGCCGACGATCCGATTGATGAGTTCCTTGGCCTGGCACTGGATTATGAGCGCGAACATGTGCCGTCCTTGCAAGGCTTCTTAAGCTGGATCGAGGCCGGGCGCACCCAGATCAAACGCGATCTGGAGCAAGGTCTGGGCAAAGTTCGTGTGATGACCGTGCATGGCTCCAAGGGGTTGCAGGGGAACATCGTCTTTTTACCCGATACCTGCTCGGTTCCTTCGGCCCGCCACGAAACCAAACTGCGCTGGACCGGCGGGGCCGAACCGGCCCTGTTATGGGCACCTTTAAAAGATCAGGAAGAAAGCCTGACCGCCGCCCTGGCCGAACAAGCCGCCCAGTTGCGCGCCCAGGAATACCGCCGCCTGCTTTATGTCGCCATGACCCGGGCCCGCGACCGGCTTTATATCGGCGGCTGGGAAGGATCGCGAAAACCGCCCGAGGATTGCTGGTACAATCTCATCGACAGCGCCCTGCAAGGCGTTGCCGAGGAAGTCGTCACAGCGTCCGGGGAAAGCGTTCTCAGAATGGCCAATGCGCAGGATGCGCCGCCCGACGGCAAGCCTGAAGCCGACACGGCCTTAAGCGAACAAGCCGTGACCCTGCCTGATTGGGCCTTGCAGCCACCACCGTCCGAGCCGGAACCGTCGACGCCGCTCAGCCCGTCGCGCTTCAACGATGAGACCGAGCCCGCCGTGCGTTCGCCATTTGATGGTGACGACGGCAGCCGCTTCAAACGCGGCACCCTGATCCACCGCCTGCTTGAAAGCCTGCCGGCCATCGCCCCTGAAAACCAATACGCGGCGGCGACCAAGTTCCTCGCCCGGCCCGTTCACGGCCTTGAGCCCGACCAGCAAAGCGCCATCGTAAGCGAAGTCATGGCGGTTCTTGAAGACCCGGACTTCGCCGCCCTGTTCGGGCCCGGTTCAATGGCCGAAGTGCCTTTAAGTGGCCTCGTCGGAGAGCGCACGGTATCGGCCCGCATCGATCGCCTGGCCATAAGCGATCAGGCAATCACCATCATCGATTATAAAACCAACAGGCCACCGCCCACCGAGGCAAGCGCTGTCGCACCCGCTTATTTGGGGCAAATGGCGCTGTACCGCTCATTATTGCGAGAAATCTATCCGGGTCGTCAGGTCAGGTGTATTCTGGCCTGGACCGATGGCCCGCGACTGATGGCGTTGCCCGATGACATTCTTGATCAGTACGCACCTTGACGAAGCCGGTACGGCTACCTAAATTTAGGGCTGATTCTGCTGATCGACCGATCAGTTTATATAAAGATTTTGATAGGACTAAATAGATGCCCATAGCCGTCACCGACGCCTCCTTCGAAGCCGACGTTAAGAATTCAAGCCTGCCGGTAATCGTTGATTTTTGGGCGGAATGGTGCGGCCCCTGCAAGCAGATCGCCCCGGCCCTGGAAGAAATCGCCACTGAAATGGCCGGCAAAGTGACCGTCGCCAAACTGAACATCGATGAGAACCCGACCATTCCTTCACAGTACGGCGTGCGTGGCATTCCGACCCTGATGTTGTTCAAGGACGGCCAGGTCGCGGCGACAAAAATCGGTGCCCTGCCAAAAAGCAAACTGGTCGAATGGGTCCAGTCGGTTATCTAATTCCCCGTATTTAAAGCCAATTCCGCCCGCGGTCGGATCAGGATAGGTCAATTCTGAACCGCCCGTACGGGTGGGCGTTTTGGAAGACCATCTCACTATACGGAAAGCGGCATGGTCATTGGTCCATCCGCTGACTATATCTTTCGTGATACTGCACCAATCACGAGAGAGGGCTCCGCCATGGCCATTACATCCTTTAATCCGCCTAAGCGCGTCCTCATGGGACCCGGACCGTCCGACGTTCATTCGCGTGTATTACAGGCGATGGCACGCCCGACCATCGGCCACCTTGACCCCGCCTTCGTTACGATGATGGAAGAAATCAAGGAACTGCTGCGCTACGCATTTCAGACCAAGAACGACCTGACCCTGCCGGTATCGGCACCCGGATCGGCTGGTATGGAAACCTGCTTCGTCAATTTAATCAGCCCCGGCGACACCGTCATTGTCTGTCAAAACGGCGTCTTCGGTGGCCGCATGCGCGAAAACGTCCAACGCCTTGGTGCCAGCGCGGTGATGGTCGAAGACGAATGGGGCAAGACCGTCGACCTGAACAAGGTCGAGGACGCCCTCAAAGCCAACCCGGGAGCCAAAGCCCTGGCCTTCGTTCACGCCGAAACCTCGACAGGCGTGCTGTCTGACGCCAAGGCACTGTGCGCCCTGGCCGCCGCGCATGGCGCACTTTCCATCGTCGATGCGGTGACCTCCCTTGGCGGTAGCCCTATTTTGGTCGATGAGTGGGGGGCCGACGCGGTTTATTCGGGTTCACAAAAATGCCTGTCCTGTGCGCCGGGAATTTCACCGGTGACCTTCAGCGACAAGGCGGTGCAAGTCATCAAGGACCGCAACACCCCGGTGCAAAGCTGGTTCATGGATTTATCCCTGGTCATGAATTACTGGACTGCGGGGGCAGATGCGCCACGCACTTACCATCACACGGCCCCGGTCAACGCCCTGTACGGCCTGCATGAATCCCTGGTGATGTTGCAAGAAGAAGGCATCGAGAACGCCTGGGCCCGCCACCGCAAGAACAGCGACGCCCTGCGCGCCGGTTTTTCGGCCATGGGTCTGGAACTGCTGGTCGATGAGAAAACCCATCTGCCGCAACTGACCTCCGTGCGCGTGCCTGAGGGCGTCGACAAGCCGGAAACCCGCCGCCGTTTGCTTGATAATTACGGTCTCGAGATCGGTGCCGGGCTGGGCAGTCTGGCTGGCAAGGTCTGGCGTATCGGGCTGATGGGCGAAAGTTCGACTCCGGCCCACGTCATCTTGTGCCTAAGCGCCATGGAAGGCACCTTACGCGACATGGCCGCAGACATCGTCAGCGGCAAGGCGGTACCGGCGGCACAGGCTATCTTGTTTGATTAACTTTCAAGCGTTTTCTTGCAGCACGGTCCCGGCCAGATAGAGCGACCCGGCGATCAACACGCGGGCCGGATCTGGTTGCTGCTTTACGATATCTTCAAGGGCTGTGGCTACAGTATCTGCGGGGGCCGCCTCCATGCGCCAGCTTAAGGCGGCAATGGTGACGTCCTGGGCGCTTAAACTATTTTCTTCGCCGGGGATGGCGAGCCCACGAAACTGGCCCAGACGGCCTTCCATCTGGCTCAGAAAATCACTCGGTTCTTTTGAATTGAGCATCCCGAAAATCATATGCAGCGGCTTGTCGCGCCAGGAGCGGGCATGGCCGACAATGGTCTTTGCCGCCGCCGTGTTATGGCCACCGTCGAGCCAAAGCTCCCAGCCATCGGGCAACATATCGACCAGGGGGCCGCTGTTCAGGCGTTGCAGGCGGGCCGGCCACTCGATGCTCTTAAGGCCAAGGGCAATGGCGCTGTCAGGAACCTTAAAGCCTTCAAGGCTATCCAGCGCGGCGATGGCCAAACCGGCGTTCCTAAGTTGATGAGCCCCGGCAAGCGACGGCCTGGGGAATTGCCGCGCCAGCTTTGCCCCGTCGCGGACGGATTCGAAGACCATGCCATCCGCCGTTTTACGGACATGCCAATCCTTGCCTTCAATGGCTAAGGCGGCTCCGGCCTCCTCGACCAACTTGCAAAATTTCTTTTCCTCTTTGCGTTCCTGTTTGGCCGCCAGGCAGGGTACGCCTGGTTTCACAATGCCGACTTTTTCGCCGATGATTTCGGGCAAGGTGTCGCCCAGGTATTGCTGATGATCCATCGATATCGGGGTGATGATGGTCAACGCCGGTTTGGCGATAACGTTGGTCGCATCGAGCCTGCCACCAAGCCCGGTTTCCAGCAGCACCACATCGCCCGGGGTTCGCGCGAAGGCAAGAAAAGCCGCCGCCGTGGTGATCTCGAAATAGGTAATCGGATCGCCGTCGTTGACCCTTTCGCACTCCTCGAGAACCGCGCTCAACTGATCGTCTTCAATAATTTTTCCGGCCAGACGGATGCGCTCGTTAAACCGCACCAAATGCGGCGAGGTATAGACATGGACGCGCAAGCCTGCGGCTTCCAGCATCGCCCTTAAGGCGGCAATGACCGAGCCTTTGCCATTGGTACCGGCGACATGGATAACCGGCGGCAAGCGGGTTTCGGGGTTGCCCAGACGCGCCAGCAGGGTTTCGATGCGGCCCAGGGTCAAGTCGATAACCTTGGGGTGCAGGCCCATCAGACGCTTGAGAATGGCGTCGTCGTCAATCAGCGGGAATCTCCGCCGCCGTGGCTGGAATAGCCAGCACCGCGCCGGTCGGGCCGGTGTTGACCAGCAAGCCGATGATCCTAACTAAAGTGTCACGCAAATCCTGGCGGCGCACCACCATATCGACCATGCCATGCTCGAGCAGGTATTCGGCGCGCTGGAAGCCTTCGGGCAATTTTTCACGAATCGTCTGCTCGATGACACGGGCCCCGGCGAAGCCGATCACCGCCCCGGTTTCGGCGATGGCGATATCGCCGAGCATAGCGAACGATGCCGACACACCGCCGGTCGTCGGATCGCTCAGGACGACAATATAGGGCAGGCCGGCATCTTTGACTTCTTCGACGGCGATAGTCGTCCTGGCCATTTGCATCAACGACAGGATGCCTTCCTGCATGCGTGCGCCGCCCGAAGACGGCACCACGATCAACGGCGCGTCCTGAACCACGGCGAGGCGGGCGGCGGCAACCAGGCCTTCGCCAACGGCGACACCCATGGAGCCGCCCATGAAGGAAAAGTCGAAGGCGGCGATGACGACGTTAAGCCCGCCCATGCGCCCATGGGCGACAATCAGGGCGTCTTTCAGGCTGGTCTTCGCCTGGGCTTCTTTCAGGCGTTCGGCATATTTACGACGATCACGGAATTTCAACGGATCGGCGATCGCGTCGGCCAGTTCAATGCTCTGATACTCACCGTTATCGAACAGGGTTTTCAGACGGGCCTCGGCGCTCAGACGCATATGGTGACCACAATGTGGGCAGACCCGTAAGTTTTGTTCAAGATCGCGGTGGAAGATCATTTCTTCGCAACTGGGGCACTTGTGCCACAAATTGTCGGGAATTTCCTTCTGGCCGCCAACCAACCGTTTCAACTTCGGGCGGACAATATTTTTTAGCCAGTTCATTTATGCAGGACCTTTCTTGGATGATCTTACACCTTTTGCCAAAGCCGCGACAAATTCATGCGCCGCGTCAACCAGTCCGGCATTTGCCTTGCCCTGCGCGTCCAGATTGGTGGCGATGACATTGACCAATGCCGAACCGACAACGGCGGCATCGGCGATCCCTGCCACTGCCCCGGCCTGTTCCGGCGTGTTGATGCCAAAGCCCACGGCGATGGGTAAATCGGTGTGTGATTTCAAGCGCTTATACGCGGAGGCAATATCGCTGGAAGAAGCCGAGGCGGTGCCGGTGATGCCGGTAATGGAAACGTAATAAACGAAACCACTGGCCTTTTCCATAACCCGGGGCAGACGTGCATCATCGGTTGTCGGGGCGGTCAGGAAAATAAAGTTGATGCCAGCGGCGAGCGCCGGGACACACAGTTCGCTTTCCTCTTCGGGCGGCAGATCGACGACGATCAGGCCGTCGACACCAGCCTGCTTGGCATCGCTGAGGAATTTGTCTGTGCCATAAACATAAATCGGGTTGTAGTAACCCATCAGGATAATCGGCGTTTCATCGTCCTGGAGGCGGAAGGCGCGCACCATGTCCAGCGTCCGGGCCATGGTATGACCGCCGCTCAAAGCCCTGTTCGATGCCAGTTGAATAGCCGGACCGTCGGCCATGGGATCGCTGAAAGGCATGCCCAGTTCGATCAGGTCGGCACCCGCTTCACCGATCCCCATGAGCAAATCAAGGGAGGTCTGGTAATCGGGATCGCCCGCCGTACAAAAAGTAACCAGGCCGCCGCGTCCTTCGGCGGCCAGCTTGGCGAAGCGTTTGGCGATTCTTGTTTCCATCATTCGACCCCGAAGGTCATGCCGGTGACGGTGGCGACCGTGTTCAGGTCTTTATCGCCGCGGCCACTCATATTCATGACAATCACATGATCGGCCGGATAATTGGCGGCGATTTTCATCACATGGGCGATGGCGTGGGACGATTCGAGGGCCGGAATAATGCCTTCCAGGCGGGTGCAGAGCTGAAACGCCTCAATCGCCTCGGCGTCGGTGATCGAGACGTACTGCGCCCGACCGATATCATGCAACCAGGAATGCTCCGGACCGATGCCGGGATAATCCAGGCCTGCCGAAATAGAATGGGCCTCGGTAATCTGGCCTTCGTCGTCTTGCAGAAGGTAGGTGCGGTTGCCATGCAGCACGCCGGGACTACCGGCGCTTAGCGAAGCCGCGTGTTCGCCGGTCTCAATACCCCTACCCGCCGCCTCGACGGCGATGACTTCGACATCTTTATCGTCAAGGAACGGAAAGAACAGCCCCATGGCGTTGGAGCCGCCACCGATGCAGGCGACAAGGGTGTCGGGAAGCTTGTCTTCTGCTGCCAGAATCTGCTCGCGGGTTTCCTCGCCGATAACCGACTGGAAATCCCTAACCATGGCCGGAAACGGATGCGGGCCCGCGACCGTGCCGATGATGTAAAAGGTGTCCCCGACATTGGCGACCCAGTCGCGCAGGGCCTCGTTGAGGGCGTCTTTCAGGCTTTTCGATCCGGCGGTGACGGGCCGGACCTCGGCCCCCAGCATCTGCATCCGGAAGACGTTGGGTGCCTGGCGCTCGATATCCTTGGCCCCCATGTAAACGACGCAAGGCAGATCGAACAGGGCGCAGACCGTGGCCGTCGCCACACCGTGCTGACCGGCACCGGTTTCGGCGATGATGCGGGTCTTGCCCATGCGCTTGGCCAGCAGGATCTGGCCGATGCAGTTGTTGATCTTGTGAGCGCCGGTGTGATTGAGGTCCTCGCGCTTGAAATAGACCTTGGCCCCGCCAAGATGTTTGGTCAGGCGTTCGGCAAAATAGAGCGGACTCGGACGGCCGACGTACTGGGCGAAATAGTAGCCCATTTGGGCGGCGAACTCGGGATCGTCCTTGGCCGTCTCGTAGGCCTGCTCAAGCTCCAGAATCAGCGGCATCAGGGTCTCGGCGACGAAACGCCCGCCATAAATGCCAAAGCGCCCATCCTCGTCGGGACCGGCCCGGTATGTGTTCAGTGTTTTGTTATTCATAAGCCGGGTAATAAACCATAAACTCGCATGAGATCAAACAGCATTTAAGGGAGATCGCTATTAAACGAATCGAACAAAATCGGCTCTATCCGGGCAATCCTCAGAGAGTCTTTGCCAGAGCCAGTAATTGTTTGATTTTTTCGGGGTTTTTAAGACCCGGTTCGTCCTCGACGCCACTCGACACATCGACCGCCGTGGCCCCGCTTGTGGCCACCGCTTCGGCTAGATTGGCGGCGTTGATTCCGCCCGCCAGCATCCACGGCAGCACCCAGTCCTGACCGGCGATCAGGGCCCAGTCGAAAGCCAGCGCGTTGCCGCCGGGGCGGGTCGCACCGGCTGGCGGCTTGGCATCGAAAAGCAGCCTGTCGGCGGTGATTTCATACATCCGCGCGGTGGCAATATCAGCGGCGCTGGCAATGGCAATGGCCTTGATCACCGGCAGGCCGAAACGTTCCTTGATCTGGGCCACCATGCCCGGCGACTCGCTGCCGTGCAATTGCAGCATATCGAGACAGCCCGTGGCCACGGCGGCGGCGATCTCGTCAAAAGACGCATCAACGAACAGGCCGACGCGGGTAACACCAACAGGCACCGGGGCACTTAACGCTTCCATCATATCCGGGCGGACGGCGCGTGGTGAGGGAGCGAAGAAAACAAAGCCGACATAAGCCGACCCACCCGCAACGGCGACTTCAACGGCCTCGAGCGTGCTCAAACCGCAAATTTTTATAGCGATAGCCATTACAGCCCCGCGGCGATTTCGGCGGCGATTTTGTCTGCGGCTTCGACCGGGTCGGCGGCCCCGGTGATGGGCCGCCCGATGACCAGATAATCGGCACCGATGGCGACGGCGACGGCCGGGGTGACGATCCGCTTCTGGTCGTCGCTGGCCGCCCATTTCGGCCGGATACCGGGCACGATCAGTTTGAAATCCTTGCCTAAGTGCTCGCGCAGGTCTTCGACTTCGCGGGCCGAGCAGACAACCCCGTCGAGCCCACTGTATTGCGCCAAGGTGGCCAGCCTGAGGACCTGCTCGGGGACTGCACACTCGACGCCGATGCCTTGCAAATCGCTTTCATCCATGGAGGTCAGCACGGTGATGCCGAGGACCAGGGGGCGCTCTGCCCCCGCTTCCCCGGCGGCCTGTGCCGCCGCCCGCATCATCGCCTCGCCGCCCGCAGCGTGGACGTCGAGCATCATCGGCCCCAAGGGCAGTGCCGCGCGCACGGCCCCGGCGACCGTATTGGGAATGTCGTGGAATTTCAAATCGAGGAACACCGGCATGCCACAATCGGCGACGGCCCGGACCCCGTCGGGGCCACAGGCGGTGAAAAATTCCTTGCCGACCTTCATGCCGCCGACATGGCCGCTCAAGGCTTTGGCCAAGCGCAAGGCGTGCGCCAGATCGGTGGTGTCGAGGGCGACGAAG
>CBFDEA010000034.1:0-8688 GCA_965603695.1 uncultured Rhodospirillaceae bacterium
CATCATTAAGGTTTTTCATCGCTTCGTAGTTAAAGCGGTATTTGGAATCCTTGTCGCGGGCGCACCAGATCAGGGTTTCGTGGGCATTGGTGAAGCGACGGCCACGGAAGTTGGGCATCGGGTTGGTCTTGCGCCAGACCACGTCGTTGAGCATCCAGTAGCCGAGATCCTGCAAGATCGCGCCAACCCGGAAAATGTTGTGATAGCTGCCGATCACCCACAACGCGCCGTTTGGCTTCAATACCCGGCGGGCCGCTTGCAGCCAGTCGCGGGTATAATCGTCATAGGCTTTGAAGCTGTCGAACTGGTCCCACTCATTATCGACGCCATCGACTTTGCTGTTGTTGGGGCGCAGCAGATTGCCTTCGAGCTGCAGGTTGTAGGGTGGATCGGCGAACACCAGATCGACGGACGCTTCGGGCAGTCCGTTCATCAGATCGACGCAATTTCCTTGAAGTATCAGGTGCCGCCTCTCCCTGCCCAGTTATTTCGCGCAGCATGAGTCAGAGACGATTCACGGTCAAGGCCTAATGAATCCAATGGGTTATATAAGATTGTTGACCCTACATGTGGGGTTCCGGAATCAGGCGGGACTCAATATCTAGCTTTCCAGCAAGCGGCGGATGGGGGCGAAACTGCGTCGATGGTGTTCGTTAATGCCAAATTCCGCTAATCCCTGTTGATGTTTTTTGGTGCCATAGCCGGCATTGTGCTGCCAACCGTAGCCCGGATGCTTGATCGCCAGCGCCGCCATGATCGCGTCGCGCGAGACCTTGGCGACGATAGAGGCGGCGGCGATGGAAAGACTGCGGCCATCGCCTTTAACGATGCTTATTCCCGGGCAGGGCAGGGCCGGCAGACGGTTGCCATCGACCAGGACCATGCCCGGTTTAACGGCCAATTTTTCAATGGCCCGGGTCATCGCCAGCATGGTTGCCTGCAAAATATTTAGGCGGTCAATTTCTTCGACGCTGGCGATACCGACGCCGGTTATGGCGTGACCCTTCAGTCTTTCGAACAGGGCCTCGCGTTTGTCGGCTTTGAGCTTTTTCGAATCGTCTAACCCTAAGCGCAGGTCTGCGGGCAGGGTTTCGGGGTCGAGGATCGCCGCGCCCGCCACCACCGGCCCGGCCCACGGACCGCGCCCGGCCTCATCGACACCGCAAACGGGGTGAAGTCCTTCGCCAATGGCTTCGTATTCGAACATGAAATCGGGCATGGTTGAAAGATACCCGGAAAATTAAAACAACGCCATCTGATCGCCGGGTCTGGGTGGTCTGCGGAAGCGACCGCACTCCAGGGCCAGCGCGCCGGAACTTGCGGCGGGGATCGATAAGTGTCGACAGGCAAGATGAAAGCGTTTCGCCAGCAGTTGGGCAAGCGGGCCGCTGCCGGTCATTCGCTTGCCGAAGGTGGGGTCGTTCAGTTCGCCGTCACGGTTCTGTCTTATCAGGCTGAGTACATGGTCCTTCTTGCCCGGCGCGTGGACATCGAGCCAGCCTGAGAATATCTCTCCGAGTTCTCGCGACAGTCTGAGCAGGATATAGGAAGCCGATGTCGCTCCGGCCCCGGCTCCGGCGCTGAGGATGGCCTCAAGCTCGGTATCGTTGAGGACCGGGATCATCGGCGCGGCGAAGACGCTGACCGGAATTCCGGCCTGGCTCAGGCCCTTGATTGCCTGCAAGCGGTTTTCCGGGGTCGGCGCCCGTGGTTCCAACGTGCGCGACAGATGACGGTCCAGCGTCGTGACCGACACCGCCACCGAGGCCAGTCCCTTTTCGGCCATGGGGCCGAGAATATCGAGATCGCGCAGCACCAGGTTCGATTTGGTGACGATGGCGACGGGGTGTTGATAGGCTGCGAGGACCTCAAGCACCCGGCGGGTCAAACGGTGCTGGCGTTCGACCGGCTGGTAGGGGTCGGTATTGGCCCCCAGCATGATGGCCCGGCAGCGGTAACCCGGTTTGCGCAGATCGTTCTCGACCGCCGCCCCGGCATTGGTCTTGGCGAACAGCTTGGTCTCGAAATCGAGGCCGGGCGACAGCCCGAGAAAAGCGTGGGTCGGCCGCGCGAAGCAATAGATGCAGCCGTGCTCGCAGCCGCGATAGGGATTGATCGAGCGGTCGAAGGGCAGGTCCGGCGATTTGTTGTAGGTGATCGCGGTGCGGCTGGTCTCAAGGGTGACGGTGGTGCGCAGGGGCGCCGCGTCGTCATCACCCAGGTCCCAACCATCGTCAATGGCGACTTTTTGCAGGGGCTCAAAGCGGCTCGTCGGGTTGACGTGCGCGCCGCGGCCTTTCTTGGGGGTGTCGGGCCTTAAATCGATCATCGCTTATTGTAGTCTGGGCAGCTAGAACATTTCAAGAACATGTTGACCCGGGAGGCGATTTTCCGGCGGCTCCTATCGGTCGCCAATTGACTATGCTATGGATAGGCCATGCCGATCACAGAGCGCCCGATTTTAAGCATCATTATTCCGGCCCTGAACGAGGGCGGCAATATCGGCGCGACCATCGACTCCCTTAAAAAAAGCGGAGTCAAATGCCGCTATGACATCGTCGTCGTCGATGGCGGCTCGACCGACGCGACCATAGAAGAGGCCCGCAGCCGCGGTGCCGATGTCATCGAAAGCGAAGCCGGGCGCGGCAATCAACTGGCCGCCGGTGGCAGGAAGGCCCGGGGCGCGTGGTTTTTGTTCCTGCATGCCGACACCGAACTGGCCCCCGGCTGGTACGATGAAGTCGAAACGTTCATGCAGGACGATAGAAATTTTCGCCACGCCGCCGTCTTCAGTTACCTGCTTGATGATGACGGCCCGGCGGCTAATGTTCTTGAGGCGATTGTCAATTTACGGACCCGCGTACTGGCCTTGCCCTATGGCGACCAGGGACTGCTGCTCAGCCGCGACTTCTACCGTGATCTGCGCGGCTACGCTCCCCTCAACATCATGGAAGACGTCGAGATCATCCGCCGTATTGGTCGCGATCGGTTGCATGTTTTCAAGGCTTGCGCCATCACCTCGGCCGATAAATACCGCCGCGACGGCTATCTTTTCCGGTCCCTAAAAAATATTTTCTGCCTGATGCTTTATTTCCTCGGGCTGCCCGATCGCCTGATTGCGAAGATTTACCGTTGAGACAAAATCGCCATCTTGTCGTTTTTGCCAGGGAACCCGCCCTGGGCCGGGTCAAGACCCGGCTTGGCCGCGACATCGGCGTCCTAGGGGCGACTGATTTTTACAGACAAACAGTGGACGCCGTCCTGCGCCGTTTGGGCCGCAATCCCCGTTGGCGCTGTTGGCTGGCGCTGAGCCCCGATAGCGCCGTGGCCGGGCATCGTTTTTGGCCGAAATCTTTCCAGACCTTCAAACAGGGCGCGGGCGACATCGGTGCGCGCATGGCAAGGGCGATGCGCACCATGCCGCCGGGTCCGGTGGTTATCATCGGCACCGATGTACCGGAAATCAGGTCTTATCATATTGAAGCCGCTTTTCGCGCCTTGGGCGATCATGACGTCGTCTTCGGGCCGGCGGCGGACGGCGGCTACTGGTTGGTCGGGGCCAGGCGCTCGCCCGGCCTGCCCGATCTTTTTTCAGGCGTCCGCTGGTCGAGCAGTCAGACGCTTGCCGATTCATTGATGAGGTTGCGAAAAGCCGGTGTGAAAATCGCCTTGCTGGAAACCCTGGAGGATATCGACGATGGAGCTGCTTACTTGAAGTGGCTTGAGACTAAATAAATCTGGGAATAAAGCTAATATTCCCTATATTTTGGGTAGGAAGATAACAGGGGCGCCCGTTAGCGGCAGTGATCGAGAACAGAAACGATGAATTTCCTGAAAAACACCCGCATCAGCAGAATTGGTTGGGCTTTCGTCTTGGCCTTGCTGGTTGCAGGCGGCTTGTTCTCAGCCAGTTCGCTGATTACCATCAACAACATTTCGACGATCAAGACGACCTGGGACGCGTTCGAAGATAGCCGTTCAGAAAAGGCCGCAGCCCTGAGTGCCCTGCGCAAGGAAATCGGCTACGGCGGCATGATCCACCAGTTCAAGAACTTCGTCCTGCGCCATGACGTGGACAGGATCGGGATCGTCAACGCCAAACTTGGCGGTGCCGCCTCGGCGATAGCACGCTACCGGGCGCTCGATCTGAACGTCGCCGAAGCGGGGGCCATCACCGATATTCAAAAAATGCTGGAGGCGTATTCCAAGGCGCTGACGCTCGCCGCAGAGCTTGCCGCCCAGGGCAAGACCCAGGGCGAAATCGACGCCCAGGTGCGGGTCGACGACACGGCGGCGATCCATGGACTGGATACGCTGGATGTCGAGGTCAGCAGAATTGCCGGTATCCACGCGGCAAACCCCAGTAAATCCCAAGCCGTTGCCAGCCTGCGCAAGGCGATGGGTTACGGCGGCATGATTCACAACTTCAAGAATATGGTTCTGCGCTACAATCATTTGATTGAGGATCGCACCAGTATTCCGAACGGCCCTTAAGCGACGTGGAACAACAAGCTCTGCGCAATATCACCGGTGTCATCAACGCCTATGAGACGGCGTTGGAAAAGGTCGATACTCTTGCCGAACAAGGCCAGCCACCAGCCGCCATCGATCGCGCCGTCAGGATCGACGACGTTCCGGCGTTTAAAGGTTTTGACACTTTAACGCGGGAAATTTCCCGTCAAAACGGGGTCGAAGAGGCAAAGGTCAACGCGGCCCTGGAGCTGGTCGTCTCTGCTGCTAAGGCCATTAATCTGATTATCCTGGCCATTATTTTCCTCTTGGCCTTTGCTTCCTTGTGGTTGATCCGCAAACAGGTCACAGGCCCGATCGCGCGTATGACCGACGTTATGAGCAGGCTGGCCGCGGGTAATCTTGACCAGGAAGTCTTGGGCAAGGATCAGACCAACGAAATTGGTCAAATGGCGCGCGCCGTTGAAATCTTCCGCAATACCGCTTTAGACCGTAAAAAGGGAGAACAGGCGTTACGGGACCGTGAACAACGGATGAGCGCCATCCTAAACAATGTCGTCGATGGTATCGTCACAATTGATCAAAAGGGCGCCATCGAGACTTTCAACCCGGCGGCAGAAAAAATCTTCGGCTATGCCAGTTATGAGGTGATCGGCAAGAATGTGAAATGCCTGATGCCCGAACCCTATCATGGCGAACACGACGGATACCTGAAAAACTATCATGATACCGGCGAGGCGAAAATCATCGGTAGTGGCCGTGAGGTCATCGGCCAACGCAAGGATGGCTCGACCTTCCCCATGGAACTGGCCGTCAGCGCCATGGATGTCAGCGGCGTTCAGATGTTTACCGGTATCGTCCGCGACATTACTGATCGCAAGCAAGCTGATCTGGCAAAAGCGGAATTCGTCTCGACAGTCAGCCACGAACTGCGCACGCCGCTGACCTCGATCAAGGGCTCGCTCGGCCTTATCCGCTCGGGCGCTCTTGGCGCGCTTCCTGATAAGCTGGGCTCGATGCTGGATATTGCCTACAATAACAGTGAACGCCTGGTGTTGCTGATTAACGACATCCTCGATATGGAAAAAATCCAGGCCGGCAAGATGGATTTCAACATGCAGGCCCTCGAGGTCGCATCGCTGCTTAAAGGCGCGATGGAGGCCAACAAGGGCTATGGTGACGAACATGGCGTGACCTTCGAATGCCAGTGTTTCGACGACACCATAAAGGTGCTTGGCGATAAAGATCGCCTGATGCAGGTGTTATCCAACCTGATGTCCAATGCGGCCAAATTTTCCCCTGAAGGAGACCTGGTCGATTTATCGGTCGTCCGTCACGGCGGTTCCGTCCGCATCAGCGTCAAGGATAAAGGCCCCGGTATTCCTGAAGAATTCAGAGAAAGTATTTTCGAGAAATTCTCGCAGGCCGACTCATCCGATACCCGTCAGAAAGGCGGCACCGGGCTTGGCCTTAGCATTACCAAGGCGATTGTCGAGCAACATGGCGGCTCCATCGGCTTCGACACCGTGACCGGGGAGGGCGCGACCTTTTATGTCGATATTCCCGAATTTGCCGAGCAAAGTGAAATTTTGCCCCCGGAATCCGGTGAGGGAGGGCAACCCTTCCACCGGGTCGTACTGGGTGAATCCGGTGAGGGTGGCCGCTATCGTATTTTGATCTGCGAAGATGACGTTGAAATTGCGACGATTCTGGAGCAGATGCTTGGCTACGCCGGGTACTGGACCTGCACCGCCCGCACCGCTACCCAAGCCAAGAACTTACTGCAAGAGTTCGACTTCGACGCGATGACCCTCGACCTCGGCTTGCCCGATCAAAACGGGATTTCCCTGTTGCAGGAATTGCGAAGTTATCCGGAAACTCTCGATCTTCCAGTTATCGTCGTTTCGGCGACGGCCATGGAAGGTAAGCAAGAATTAAACGGTGATGCCATCAACGTCATCGACTGGATTGAGAAGCCCTTTGACACCCAGGAGCTCATCGATCGCCTGGGCGAGGCCATCAAGCGCCCTGCTGGCACAAGGGTGCGTATTCTTCACGTTGAAGATGACGAGAGTATCCTCGAAATCATCGCCACCCTGATCGCCGACACGGCGGATATTGTCCCTGCCACAACCATAACCAAAGCCAGGATGTTGTTGCAGCATGAAGTCTTCGATCTGGTCATCCTCGATCTGGCGTTGCCCGACGGAGACGGCGAAACGCTTCTACCCTTGCTTAACAAGGCCGGCGCGCCACCCACTCCGGTGATCATTTTTTCGGCCAGCGAAGTGTCGCGCGACGTAGCGAAAACCATCAGCGCCGCCCTGATCAAGTCTCAGACTTCCAACGAAGACCTGTTGAGCACCATACGCGCGACCATCGAAGCAAGACGACCCGGAGACTAAGCAGTCTTCAGATCAATGATGAGGTTTTTTTGGGGGTCACAATCGGTGTCCTCTATAGTAAGATTGCCGTTGCGGCCTTTCTCAAGGCCTGCTTGGCAAATATTTATCTGATAAGAAGTGAGCCCCAACCAATTGGCTAATCATTTTCATTTGGCAAAAGTTGTCCTTGCCGAACCGCGAGCCAGTTTTCGTAAGGAAATCGAGGATGTCCTGAGGGGCATGGGTTTTTTCGATATTACATCGACGGGCAATCTGTCCGCGGCGGAAGAGGCGTTGAGCGAAAAGAATGTCGCCCTGTTTATCGCCGACACGTCGCTCCCAGAAGGCGACGTCAACGAGACGGTTAAGAACATCAGGATGTCGAAACTTGGCGGAAACCCTTTCGTCGTTTGCTTAACCATGCTTACCGATCCAACCGATGAGCGGAGCCAGGAAGTCATTGGCAGCGGTGTCGATGATCTTGCCTTAAAACCATTTCCCGCCAGTCAGATCCGCGACCGTATCGCCATGTTGGCCCATTCAAGGCCCCGGTTCGTCGTCACCAGCGATTATATTGGTCCCAGCCGTCGCGATCCGAACCGGGACAAAGAAGAAGACAATCTGTTCGTTGTCCCCAACCCGCTGGCTTCGTCGGTCAGTCTGCTCAACTATAACAACGCCCTTAAGATCATTAAAGAACACCGGATCGTCCGCGACGGGCTGAAGATCAATGAGATATCAAAGAAGGTGACCGATAAGATGGGTCAGGGGATTGCTCTCGCCGATCTGAAGAGTGACCTGGAATGGCTCAACCGCACCGCCGACGACCTCGATGGGCGGCTTAAAGATTCTGTCAATAAGCCTGTTCGGGCAATGATCATGACCTTGCGCGACCTGACGCAGAGGATAACCCGGGCTGGGTTTGCCGATGCCCAGGATGTCGCAATCCTCGAGAAACTGGGGATCAACATCTCATCGCGTTTCGATAAAAAACGCCTCGCCTTTAGTATTGAAGAATACGAACCTCAGTTTGAGAAAAAACAGCCAAGTGATGCCGATATAGAGAAAAATTTTCAAATTATTCCACCCGAGTAGGTGAAAAATTCTCAATCCATGCCCTGTGCGATCAAGTGCGGTCTCGTTGCACGAAAATGCTGAACAGCGCCATGGCCCCCGATACGCTCATCAGAAGCAAGGACAAGGCATTCAATTCCGGGGTCGAGCCCTCGCGCAGTCGCCCATACATGGCGATGGTCAGTGGCTGGTCGGAACCGACGAGCATCAAGGTGGTGTTGAAGTTTTCAAAGGACATTAGAAACGCCACGATCGCGGCACCGATAATGGCCGGCTTCAAATAGGGCAGCGTGATGGTGCGCACGGCGGTCAGTCGCGAAGCCCCCAGAATCTGTGCCGCTTCTTCCAGGGCGAGATCGAATTTGCGTAAACGGGCGGCGATAATCAGCGTCGTAATGGTGGCGATGAATGAAAACTGACCCATGATGACAAGGAAACTGCTGGGGCGCAGGAATTCGATATCTATCCCCAATGTGCTTTCCACGGCGTTAGCGATGGTGCTGGAAAAAACCAGGATCGAAATGCCCAGGATCACACCGGGAATAACCAACGGCAACAACAGCAGAACATAGAAAAAGTTTTTAAACGGGAATTGCTTCCGCTCAAACAAGAATGCATTGCTGGTGCCCACTGTGACAGAAAGAAGCGTCACCCAACAGGCGATGTAAAACGAGGTCCAGATACTTTCCAAAAGCCGCTTGTCCTGGAACAAGGCGAGGCGGCGATCATTGTCATTGTAAAACCAGTCCAGGGTAACGCC
>CBFDEA010000035.1:0-8666 GCA_965603695.1 uncultured Rhodospirillaceae bacterium
AGACCATCTCGTCGATGACCATGCGGCCTTCTTCGCCCAGGGAAAAGGTGGTGTCATCGACAAAGGTGATACCGATGGCAGCACCTTTGGCGGTGACCAGGGTATCGCCCTGAAAAACATCGTCGCCCTTGGCAAGGGTGACTTTGGTGCCGTCGATGCGGATTGCCTCGACCAGACCGTCGGTCGCCTCGACCCGGCCAATGGACTCGGCGGCCTGCGCCAGTTCGGCAAACGGGCCGTTCTCGATCAGGGCGAATTGACCCGGCGCGGCAGGACCGGCCAACTTGATGGCCAGTTCGGCGGCGATCATCGCCCCCGCATCTGTCAGCAGGTCGGGCGGGTTATCAAGATTGAAGAAGTCGCGGATCAGCACTTGCGCACCGTCCGGGCCGCTCAGCAGAAGGTCGCCGCCTTGCGGGCTAAAGTCGGCCTTGAGCAGCCAGGACTCGCCGGGGACTGTTAGTTGCCCACCATCAACGGCTTGCAGCACGCTTTGTGCTCCATCACTGTCAGACTGAGTTGATGATTGAGTCGAATCCAACTGCGCCAAGCGCGAGGCCCCCTCATTTTTTTTCTTGTGATAACCCTACTTTAAATGCAGTCAAAACGCGAGATAGTTGTTTAGCATCGGGATGAAGAAAAAGAGGCCGAGAATTACTGACTGGCGGTATCGGTGTCGTCGTCGTCAAAGTTGGGAATGTCAATAAACGTGGTTTGCCCGTTGTTGACCTTATAGGTGCGATTCTGCTCATAAGCGTCCCGTTCGACGATATAGGGATCGATGGAATCCTTGGTCAGGGCTTCAAGCTCGTCGCGATTTTCGGCGTAGTTGGTGCCGGTGTTGGCGGCCGTGATCGCTGTGTGAAGCGGGTTGGCAAGGGTTGTCAGGACATCGCCGGTAATATCGCGCAGGTTGGTCGGGCCAAGGATCGGCAAGACGATATGGGCGCCGCCCTCGACGCCGTGGGAGCCCGCGGCCTGTCCCAGATCTTCCTGTGTTTCTTTCATATTAAGGTCGCTCGCGGTGTCGCTGATGCCGCCCATACCGGCGGTGGTGTTGACGACAAACCGGCCAATCGCCTTGGAGGCGTTATCGGTGTCGCCCTGAAGCAGGCTACTGGCGGCGGTCACGGGTTCGGTCAGGTTCTTGGCAAAATTGGCGATGCCCTGTTCGACCGGGTCGGGGGTGACCGCCTGGTAGGTGCTAATCAGCGGGTCGGCGACGACTTTGCGGAAAATCCTGTTAAAGCCGGAGGTCACCCGGTTGATGCCCTCAAGCGGGTCGCTGGTTCCCTGTTCGGCAGCCTCGGCTGCCGGGATTTTTTCCTCGGCCAGCGCCGCGCCAGCACCGCCGCTCAGCAGTGTGGCTGCGAAGAGGGCAGCAAGAGTCAAACGTTTGAGCGAAGCCATGACTGAAAACCTTCTCCCTGTGGGCCGATCATTATTTCTTTGGCCCGTCTTTTGCCATTTATTATTGCCTGAATTGTTGCACAAATGGGCTTCCGACGTCCATATAAGGATAGGGAGGGGGTGGTTTTTAAAATAAAACGCGAAAGGCAAGCATACAGATGATTGATTTTTATACCTGGTCAACCCCGAATGGTCGCAAGGTGTCGATCTTGCTCGAAGAGCTGGCCCTGGATTACCGGGTCCACGCCATCGACATCATCAAGGGCGACCAGCATTCCGATGAATTCCTGGCGATCAACAGCAATGCCAAGATCCCGGCGCTTATTGATTATGAAGGCCCGGACGGTAAGCCGATCACTATTTTTGAATCGGCGGCGATCATGATGTATCTGGCCGAAAAACATCATAGTCCGCTTTTGCCCAGCGACACCCGGGCGCACTATCAGGTCATGCAATGGTTGATGCTGCAAATGGGCGGTATCGGGCCGATCTTTGGCCAGGTTCATCATTTCCTGCGCTTCGCCAAAGAAGATGTGCCGTATGCAAAGAAGCGCTATTATGATGAGGCCAGGCGGTTGTATGCTGTCCTTGATGGGCGATTGGCCGTGGCCCCCTATCTTGCCGGTGATGCCTATTCAATCGCCGACATTGCCACCTATCCATGGGTCGCCCGCCACGCCTGGCAGGAAATCGACTTAAGCGACTTCCCGGCCGTCAAAGGCTGGTTCGACAAACTTTCCGCCCGCCCCGCCGTCGAAAAAGGCATGGCGGTGCCTTCGATTTAGGAGGAAAAACAATGAGCAACCTGACAAAAGCACCCGTTAAAAACGTCCGCAAGGCCTTAAATGATGCCGGATTGAACGATACGGTTATCGAACTGGATGAAACGGCGCGAACGGCTGAAGACGCCGCCAAATCGACCGGGGCGGAACTCGGCGCGATCGTCAAATCCCTGGTTTTCATTATCGGCGAACAACCGGTGATCGCGTTGGTTGCCGGCGATCATACCTGCAAACCGGAAAATCTGGCACGCGCCCTCAACCTGGAAGGGGCGGTCAGCAAGGCCAGCGCCGATGACGTCAAGGCGGCGACCGTCTTCACCATCGGCGGCTGCGCCCCTATTGGCCTGGAAATGCCTCTGCATATTGTCATCGATGTCAGCTTGAAGCGCTTCGATACCCTGTACGCCGCCGCCGGGCATCCCCACTGCGTCTTCCCGACCACGGTGGCGGAACTGAAAAGCCTGACCGGCGGCATCATCTCCTACAATATCGCCGAACCGATTTAAGACGAAACCAAGGATGAGAAAGCCCTTGTAAGCCGCGAAATTTCAGGTCATAACATCGCCCGACGGGCAGTTGGCCGAGTGGCTGAAGGCGCTCCCCTGCTAAGGGAGTATGCGAGAGATCGTATCGAGGGTTCGAATCCCTCACTGCCCGCCATTAAAAAAAGCCCCCTATGTTTGGGGGCTTTTTTTATGCCTGCGGCCTTGTTTTCTGCCGACAAGAAACAACATAATTTTTTATGTTCTTTGTTTGTTTCTTTTGCTATCATGCTCTTTATGAGAGTTACTGTATTTATGTTTGCAATTCTTTTGTGTATTTTGCTGGCACCCGGCGATGGCCGGGCCGAGGTGCGCTCGAGCATTGCTGGCGATGTTGTCAGTGTTTATGACGGGGATTCGATCGTTGTTGACGCGCATCCCTGGCCGGGTATGACGATCCGTATCAGCGTCAGGGTGCGCGGTATCGAAAGGCGGCGCTTGTTGCCCGTGACAGGATGGCCGAACTGGCCGAGGGCGGTATCCTGCTTGAAAATGTCGGCAATGGAAAATATGCCGGAAGGGTCGTCGCCGACGTCGTCTCAGGGGCGGGGTCGCTGGCCGAGATGATGATCAAGGAGGGGCTGGCCCGTCCTTACGATGGCGGCAAGCGCGCAAGTTGGTATGATTGATCGGCTTTCTTGTAACTTTGATAGACGTGGCTTTAAATTCGAGCGGTTTTCCCCCATGCTGCCGCCAACCATCATCATCAGGGGAGTCGCGGTTTGTTCGATCTGACAGAAACACAGCGCCAGCTTCGCGAGACGGCGCGAAAATTCACCGATAAGGAAATCAGGCCCGCCGCCGCCGCCATCGACCGCGCCGAGGCCTACCCATGGGACAACGTCGAGAAGTTGCGTCAGGCCGGCTTTATGGGCATGACCGTGCCCGAAAGTTACGGCGGGCCGGGCTTAAGTTACCTCGACGCCGTCATCGTTATCGAAGAAGTCGCCAAGGCTTGCGGGGTCAGTGCCCGCATCGTCGTCGAGGCCAATATGGGCGCGATCGGCGCGATCATGGCTTATGGCTCGGAAGAGCAGAAAAGGCTCGCCGCCGGTTGCGTGCTAGCGGGCGACAAGCCGGCCATTTGCATCACCGAGCCGGGCGCCGGTTCGGCGGCGACACAAATGACCACCCGCGCCGACAGGAAAGGCGATCGCTGGATTCTCAACGGGGTCAAGCACTGGATCACCGGTGGCGGCGTCTCGCGGCTGCACCTGATCTTCGCCCGGGCCTTCGATGAGGCCGGGGTGGAGCTTGGCATCGCCGGTTTTATCGTCGTGCGCGACGCGGAAAGCGGCGCACCGCAGGGCCTGAAGATCGGCAAGCGCGAACCGGCCATGGGCCTGCGCGGCATCCCTGAAACGGAAATCATTTTTACTGATCTGGAAGTGCCCGAGACCATGATGGTGACCCCGAGTCAGGGTCTTAAACGCGGCTTCGCCGGCTTGATGACGGCTTATAACGGCCAGCGCATCGGTGCCGGGACGGTCGCCCTGGGTATCGCCCAAGGGGCCTTCGATCTGGCCCTCGATTACGCCAAGACGCGCCACCAGTTCGACCGTCCGATCTGTGAATTTCAGGGCCTGCAATGGATGCTGGCCGACATGGCGACGGGGCTGGATGCGGCGCGGCTGATGTTGTACCGGGCCGCGACCAGTGCGTCCGATGGCGGTTTCCCCGATGTCGCCATGGCCGCGCAGGCGAAAATTCTGGCCTCGGAAACGGCGATCAAGGTGACCAACGACGCTTTACAAGTATTTGGCGCGGCGGGCTATTCCCGCGATCTGCCGCTCGAGCGCATGGTCCGCGACGCCCGCATGTTCACCATCGGCGGCGGTACCGCGCAAATCCTGCGTACAGTGGTCGCCGGGCGTCTGCTCGAACGCAAACTGCCGCAGACCCGTGATGGTTACGTCGGCTGGAAAGACTAGCCGCGCCGTCTTACTGGCCTAAAGTGCTGCCCAGGGATTTCAACAGGGTTCCGCCGCTCGAGCCGGAGGAAGCGCTGGTGACGCAGGTGGTGACGATCTGCAGGGTTGTCGCCCCGACGCCTTGTGACATGGACGTTGCGGCGCCACCTTCTGCGGCACTGAGAAACGATGCCATGGCGGCCGCCGGAATTTCCAGTGCCGCCTTGTTGACGGCGCACGAACAGACGGTCTCTGGCTGGTTCTGCGTACCGGTGCACCAGGAAACGAATTGATTAGTGACTTCTGCGGGGTAGCCTTCGAGGGCATCGGCAGGCAGACTGGCAAACAGGGCAACGGCGAGGGTGGATAAAAAGACAGCAACGCGCATTAAGGGTCTCCTTGCAAAGAATTAGAATCTGATGCCGTAGCGGATGCCCAGCGTGTCCATGCCCTCGTTCGGGGCGGCCTGCCAGGCATTCGAGACATGGTCGAAAAACAACGACACGGTGTCGCGTTCATTAATCCGGTATCCGGCCTCGATGGGGAAATAGAGCAATACTTGCGATCCCAGGGCTTTTTTATCGGTCCGCACGAGCGCCGTTTCGCCATTGTGAATGGCCGCGCCGAGGCCTAGGGCAAACAGGCCATTGTCGCCGATAGTTATTTCCCAGCGGGCGGCACCATAGACTTTCGATGTGTCGCTGGCAGAATTGAGCGAAGCACCGAAGGCCGGTCGAACGTCGCCGCCCCACAACGGCATTGCGGCATTGAAAATCAGTTCAATGTTGCCGTCGATTCCGCTTTCCCGGCTCGAATTGCTCCACAGATTATCCTGGTCATGATGCAAAACGCCGATCTTCATTTCCCGCACCAATTCATCGGCCCGTGCGTCAGGGGTGATCGCCAGCAGGCCGAGAACAAAAACAGTAATTTTCAAAACACGCATATTTTCCTTCAACCCTTCGCGTCAATTACAGGGGAAAAAAGATAGATAAGATATATCGCGAAGTTTACAATCTTTTTAAGGTAAACGTAAGGTCTGAACCAAATCGCTTCAGGCTTGTGTCAGCAAACAAGGGTTGAATTGGTGTCGACTGAAATGATGAGGGCATGAAAATGAAACATCTGAGCGCTTCTCTGCTGTTAAGCACAATGCTGGGCCTTGGGTTTCTGACATCCCCGGCTGCGGCACAGGTGGAAAGCAACTTCGAAATCATGAAGGCGACGCCCGACAAGCTTTGGCGCCTGAACAAGACGACCGGTGAAATTGCCGTTTGTAGCCTCGATGGGGAAAGACTCGTCTGCACATCGAGCAGCGAAGCGATGCGCCCCCCGGCGCTGACATATGAAGAACGCCAGGCCGAAAAGAAACGCTTGAGCGCGGAAAGCCAGGCCGAAATGAAACGCCTGGAAAAACAAAAGAAAGCCAAGGAAATGGAATTTCTCGATCGCGCCCTGAACGCGATCCGCTCGCTTTTTGAAGCCTCGTTGGAAAGCGAAAGCGACACGGCCCAGTAATCACTTAAGAACAAAGGAAAGTTTATCATGCGCGGAATTCTCATTGGTATCGGTGTTTTCGTCGTCGCCGTCATCGTCATCGTCTCCTTCGTCTTCTCCTCTCTCGACGGAATGATCCAGGAGGCGGTCGAGACCTACGGCTCGGAAATCACCCAGGCCGAGGTCAAATTGGACGCGGTAAACATCGACATCACTTCGGGCAAGGGTGGACTGTCGGGCCTGAAGGTCGGCAATCCCAAGGGCTTCGCCACCCCCAGCGCCTTTAATTTGGGCGAAATAAGCGTCACCATCGACACCGGCTCGGTAACCGACGATACGGTGATCATCAAGGAAATCGTCATCGCCGCCCCCGAAGTCACCTACGAACTGGCAGCCGGTGGCTCCAACATCGATGCCATCCAGAAAAATGTCGATGCCTACATGGCCAAACTCGGCGGCGGCAGTGGTGGAGAGACAGCCAAGCAGGACGGCGAGGAAGGCCCGAAGCTGGTTATCGAACATCTCTACGTGCGTGGCGGCAAGGTCAATGTCAGCGCCTCGTTGCTTGAGGGCAAGACGTTGAGCGCGGGCTTGCCCGATATTCATCTTAAAGACATCGGCAAAGACGACGGCGGCGCGACACCGTCGGAGGTTGCCGAGAAGGTGCTCAGCGCGCTCAATGACAGTGCCGTCAAAGCCGCCTCCTCAATCGGCATCGGCAAAACCCTGGACAGTCTCAAGCAAAGCCTGGGCGGTGCGACAGAGGGTGTCGGCAAGGCCGTCGACGACGCCGCCGGGCAGGTTGGCACAAAACTTAAAGGATTGCTGGGGAACTAGAGCGATCAAATGATCCGCCATCAACTGATGGCAGTTTGATGTTGTTTGAGGAGTCACCATGGCAGAGACCGACACAGCAATGAAAGTCGAACTGGAGACGCTGACCAAGCTGGTCGACACCCTGGTTGAATTCGCCGTTCAGTATGGCTTCCAGTTGCTGGGCGCCCTGGTTTTCCTGTTCATCGGCCTGAAGGTCGCCGCCTGGGCCGGTCGCAAGGTCGGCAATCTCGCCGAGGCCCGCAACATCGACCTGACCCTTGCCCGCTTTATCGGCAATGTGGTCAAGGTCGTGATGGTCGCCTTTGTCGCCATCATTACCTTGGGCAATTTCGGGATTTCCATCGCCCCGTTGATCGCCCTGGCCGGGGCCATGGCCTTTGGCGCAACCATGGCCATTCAGGGGCCGCTGTCCAACTACGGGGCCGGGTTGTCGATTATCCTGAGCCGCCCGTTTGCCGTCGGCGACACGATCTGCGTCAAGAATGTCAGTGGTACCGTCGATGATATTACCCTGGCGGCCACCGTGTTGATCGGCGAAGACCGGGAACGCATCACTATCCCCAACAAGGAGATCGTCGGCGAGGTGATCGTCAATTCCAACGCCAACCGGATCGTCGAGACGCGCATCGCCATCGACTTTTCCGAGGATTCCGAAAAAGCCATAGAAGCCCTGCGCGGCGTCCTTAAAGACAGTGCGAACGTCGTCGCCGAGCCGCGGCCAATGGTCGGCATTCACGACTTCACCTATGGCGGGGTGGTGCTCGGCCTACGCTTCTGGGTCCCCGGCCTGCAATACTTCCAGACCCGTTACGCGGTTAACGAGGCCCTGCTTAAGGGCTTGCGGGATGCCGGAATTTCACTCCTGCCCGCGTCCGGGACGGCACTGAGCGTGCCGCCCCTTTCGGCCGATCTGGAAGTCTAGAGTTCCGCCGCCACCGTATCGACGGCTTCCTTGGTGATGGCGACGATCTTGTCGGCTTCATCGGTGCTCAGGCACAACGGCGGGGCAAACCCCAGGATGTCGCCTTCGGGCATGGCCCGGACGATCAGCCCGCGTTCCAGGCAGGCCGCGGCAATGCGCGGGGCGACCTTGAGGGCGGGATCGAAGAAGGTGCGGTTGTCGCGATCCTTGACGAATTCCAGAGCCGCCATCAGACCTTCGCCACGGACCTCGCCGACGATCTCATGGTCGGCAAAGACGCTGGCCAGTTTGTCGTTGAAATAAGCGCCGGTTTGCTTGGCGTTGGCGACCAGTCCAAGGCTGTCGATCAGTTTCAGATTGGCGACACCGGCGGCGGCGCAGATGGGGTGGGCGGAATAGGTCCAGCCGTGACCGATTGGCCCCATTTTGTCGGTGCCTTGCTCCAACACTTTCCATAATTTGTCGCCGACGATGACTCCCGATAGCGGCGCATAGGCGCTGGTCAGGCCCTTGGCGATGGTGATCAGGTCGGGCTCCATGCCATAGTGCGCGGAACCGAACATCGACCCCAGGCGGCCGAAGCCGGTGACCACTTCATCGGCGACCAGCAGAACGTCATACTTCTTTAGAACGGCCTGGATGGCTTGCCAGTAGCCTGCCGGGGGCGGCACGATACCGCCGGTGCCGAGCACCGGCTCGCCGATGAAGGCGGCGACGGTGTCCGGGCCTTCGGCGATGATCATGGTTTCCAGGTTGGCGGCGCATT
>CBFDEA010000036.1:0-8616 GCA_965603695.1 uncultured Rhodospirillaceae bacterium
CGGAATTGAATTACGAAGGCCAGTTCGCCCATCTGCTGAGCGGCACGACGGGCCGGATGGTGACCCGGCTCAACCGCGTCCCAGGGACGCCGATGCACGTTGAAGATATCGTTGCTGAAATTCGTCGCCTGGCAGGCAAAAAGAAAGGCCGCTCGCGGGCGGCCGAGTGAGGTTTTAGAAATGTCAAATATCGAGAAACCGGTCTATCTGGAAGAAAAGCTGGAAGAAATCAATGCCAGCGGTCGTCTGGAATATCGCTCGAAATCGTTGCCGACCTGGTGTCCGGGCTGCGGTTACTTCTCGATCGTCGAGGGACTGACGGCGGCGCTCAACAATTTATCGATCGACCCCGATGACACCGTCGTCGTTTCCGGCATCGGTTGTGCCTCGCGGTTTCCATTTTTCATCGATACGTATGGCTTCCATACCCTGCATGGCCGCGCCTTGCCGGTGGCCACGGGCATCAAGGTCGCCAACGACGATCTGAGCGTTATCGTCGTCGGCGGCGATGGCGACGCGTTCGCCATCGGCGGCGGCCATATCCCGCACGCCGCCCGGCGCAATGTCGATTTGACCTACATCCTGTTCGATAACGGCATTTACGGACTGACCAAGGGGCAAACGTCACCGACGTCGGTGCTCGGCTTTCAGACGACGACCTCGCCCTATGAAAACCACGATATGCCGCTTAACCCGCTGATGATGCTGCTGTCTTACGGGGCCTCGTGGGTCGGCCAGGCCTACGCCGGAAACCCCCATCACATGGCCGGGATGATTGAGCAGGCCCTGGCCTTCAAGGGCTTTTCCTATCTGCATGTGCTGTCCCCGTGTGTCACCTTCGACAAGACCTCGAAGACCTACCAGAACCTCGGCATGTCCGTGCGCCCGCTGCCTGAAGACCACGACAGCAGCGATCTGATGGCCGCCATGGCGCTGGCCCGCAAGACCGACGCCCCGGCCCTTGGTTGCTATTACGAACAGCCGCGCCCGACATTGGCAGATGGCTTGAACGACATCGCCCGCCGCGCCGGTGCCTGAAACACCTTATCTACCGTCGCTGCTAGCGCTTGCCTCGGCATTCCTGTTCGCGCTTTCCATTCAGATCCAGAATTTGGGGCTTGGCCATGCCGATCCGCGTTCGGGGGCGCTCGTCAACATCGGCACGACGGCGCTCGTCTATTGGCTGCTTGCGCCGTTTTTCCTTGAGACATCCTACTGGCTGACCTCGTCTGCCGCCTTGTTCGCCCTGGTCGGACTGTTCCGACCGGCGCTGTCGGCCAATCTGGCCGTCGCCGGGGTCAAAATATTGGGACCGACCCTGACCAGTGGACTGGCGGCAACGGCACCAATTTTCGCCGCCTTCTTCGCCGTCTTGTTACTGGGGGAAATACTGACCTGGCCCCTGGCCTTTGGGACGGTGGCTGTCGTCGGCGGCATCGCGGTATCAGCGCTTAGGCCCGGCGGCATCCCGCGAACCTGGCCTTTGTGGGCCTTGACCCTGCCGCTCGGGGCGGCCTTTTTTCGCTCCGTCGGACACCCAATTGTGATGATCGGACTTAAGGAATTGCCGAGTGCGTTTTTCGCCGGTCTGGTCAGCTACTCGGTTTCCATGGTCGTCGCCTACCTGGCGTTTCGCCTTCAAGGGCGCCGCATGCAGAAGTTTACATGGGGCTACGGCTGGTTCGCCGTGGCCGGGGCACTAAATGGAGTATCGGTCTATTCCCTGATTTCAGCCCTTAAGTATGGCCAATTGCTGTCCGTAGCGCCGATTGTTTCGTGTTCGCCGGTGTTCACCATCTTGTTGGGATATCTGGTATTCAAGCGCGAAACGATCACCTGGCGCACGGTGGCAACCGTCGCCCTGGTCGTTTGCGGCGTTGTCGTGGTCGTCATGCAGGGTTGAACGCGTTCCACCAGTGAGCGATGGCGTCCCGCGAACACGGTAGCGTATCGGCCAGTCCGCCTGAAAACTGGTTCCAGACTTCCTGGGCCGAGGCGGGCACCAGGACCAGGACCGGGATTCCTTCGGCCATGGCGGCGAGGATTTCGTCGGCCAGGCCACTGCCTTTTTGTTCCTGCTCGCCGAATTTTTCGACAACCATCAGATCAACCCGGCTTTCGATAGCGCGGCGCAGGGCCCCGGTCGATTCGGTCAGGGCGGCATGATCGAGAGAGCAGACACCGTTGACAAAATCGCTCTCAGTCGGCCGTTTGAGGGGGATGTGCTCACCGTTGTCGACGGCGATGGCGTCAATGCCGTCCTTCACGCCGTGCTCCTCAAAGTGGGGGCGCTGAATGAGGCCGCCGACCTTGAGTCCTTGCGATTTCAACTCTTCGGCAAAGTTGGCGAGAACGGAGCCATCCACCGTTTCGGGGGTGTAGAGCACGGCGGCGGCGCGGATGGCCAGGGTATCATCGTCCGACATTCCTCCATGTTGACGTTTTAGCAAAAAAACACAAGGGGTCTCTTTACTGCTTTACTTGAAGGCGCTGCGTAGGTTAGCAAGGCCGTTGATTTACCGACTTAGGAGAGACCGCCCCATGACCACCGAAATCAACACGATTGCCGTCCTTGGCGGCGGCACCATGGGCAGCGGCATTGCCGGGCTTTGCGCCCAGAACGACCGTAAAGTCCTGCTTCTGGATGTCTCCATGGAGGCCGCGGAAAAATCCCTGGAACGCATTATAAACGGGCGCCCGCCCGCCGTTGACGACCCGCAAAAGGCCGACAATATCAGCCTTGGCACCTTCGCCGACGATCTGGACAAAATCGCAGATTGCGACTGGATCTGCGAAGCCGTGATCGAAGACCTGGCGACCAAGCGCGACTTGCTTAGCCGCGTCGAAGCCGTGCGCAAGGAAGGTTCAGTGGTCAGCACCAACACATCGGGCATTCCCCTTAAAGATATTATCCAAGGGCTGCCCGCCCGCCTGGCCCGTGACATCGCCGTTACCCACTTCTTCAATCCGGTCAAGGTGATGCGGCTGATGGAACTTGTTGGCGGTACGCAGACAGACCCTGCGACCCTCAAGCGTCTGGCCGCATTTTGTGGCGGTGTGCTGGGCAAGGGTGTCGTTTACGCCAACGAAACGGTCAACTTTATCGGCAACCGCATCGGCTGTTTCTGGATGCTGACGGGACTTCATCAGGGTCAGAAAGCGCTCGAAGAGGGCCTGTCCATGGAAACCATCGACGCCCTGATGTCGAAGCCCGTAGGCTTGCCGCCGACCGGCCTTTATGGTCTGATCGATCTGATCGGCCTTGATGTCATGAATCTGGTCGGCAAGAACTTGGCGATCAATCTTCCCAGCGGCGACATGGGCGTCGAGTTCACGGCCTTCCCGGCATCGATTCAAGCCTTATTGGAACGCGGCCAGATCGGTCGCAAGGCCGGTGGCGGTTTTTACCGGATGATCAAGCATGACGATGGATCGAAAACCTTCGAAGCCTTCGATCTTATAAGCGGTGAGTGGCGACAGGCCGAAACAGTCACCCTGGACGAAACCCATGGGAGCCTGGAAGGGCTGTTCATGGATGACCCGGAAGGTCGCTTCGCCTGGGCAATGACCTCCGGCGTCCTCAGTTACGCCGCCGATCTGGTCGGTGAGATCGCCGCCGACATCGTCAACATTGACCGGGCAATGCGCTGGGGTTTCGCCTGGGCCAAGGGTCCATTTGAATTGCTTGACGGTATTGGCCCACAAAAAGTCGCCCAACGCCTCAAGGACGAAGGCCGTCATATTCCGAAAATGTTGCAGGTCCTGATGGACGCCGGAACCGCAACTTTTTACCGCAAAGACGGCGCCGAGTATTTAGGCATGGATGGCGCTTTCCATCAAACACCGGAAGAATAGAAGGCACGCTAGAGAAAGCTCTCCAGATACCAGTCCATTTCGTCGGCGGTGATGGGGTAGCGGCCCTCGACATCGGCTCTCAACATGCTGCCGCGTTTGACCCGGCCGATCTGAACTTGCAGCTTTTCAGCCATGGCCATGCTCAAGCCGGCTTTCCAGCTTAGCGAAACAATGGCCTTGCCGAGGCCGGTGCTGATCATTTTTGAAGCATCCTCGATGTTGAAACCGGATAGTTTGCCCAGCGCAAAACGGACATAAGTATTGTCGTCCTCTTTCAGGGCGCGTGCCATCCGCTCTTCCGTTAGCGTACCTGCCGCGAAATCCTTTTCGACCCTGACAGAAGCCGGCTCATAAACATCCTCTTCGCTTTCAAGACCGCCATTCATGGTTTCTCCGCGGTCGATGCGTTCCTTGACGGTGGCCCGCAATTCCTCGACAACCTCTTTGCGCTCGCTATGGCGCTTCATCAGTATCTCCATCAGGCTGCCGTTGACGAATCGACCAATACGCTGGATTGTCCTGAGCGGCAGGTCATTGCGAGTGACCATCAAATTTTGCAGGCTTTCCTGCTTTTCCGCGTGGTCGGAAATCTTATCGAAGGACTGATCGTTGATCTGCGCCGTGTGATTTTCCAAAACACCGTGAATGGCGCTGGCCTCTCCGGTTTCGACAAGGGCGCTGACCACCTTTGTATCGATTTTCGGACGCCGGGCGACGGCGGCCAATTTCTTGCTTTTCATGCCGCTGGCGATTAACTGCAACAAGTCCTTACCGCTGAGTAATGGAGAGTATTCGAGTATCGGGGCGGCGACGATGTCTTCCAGATCTTCGGCCAGCTCCCGGATAAGCTCTCCCGGCGCGTTCCTGGTATGTTTGAGTTCCTCCGAGACAATCGCCCGGACCCTGGGCAGTTCGTCGCGGGCCAGGGTGGTCAGGACCCCCATCGCCATGGTCGCCAGTTTTTCGTTCTGTCCGGGTTTCAGGTCGGGGATCAGGCGGCTGATTTTACGAGCCAGCTCGCAGCGCACATCTTCATTGGGATCGCGGGCGAGAATCTTGTCGGCCTGCAAGGGGGTGCCGGCGTTTTCGGCAATCTCCCGACGCACTTCCGAGTCCTTGTCGGTGGCCAGATAATAGAGGATTTCCGGCTCCATGTCCTCGTGGGCGGCAAGCATGCGCCGCTCCTCAAGGTTGCCTTTACCGGCGATATCGCGGGCTTTCTTGTAAGGGGGCTTTTTGCCGATGCCGGGCTTGGCCTTACGCTTGCCCTTACTTTTCCCGAAAATCCACTCTAGCATCGATATTCCAATTTAAGGTCCGCTTTTGGGCGTTCAATCGCCCCTTGAAGATGTTAGGGTAGGCTAGCCTACTTATGCAAATTGATATTACCCGGAGCCCCCATGCCTGAATTGCAAATCATCAGCGCCACCGTCTGCCCTTATGCCCAACGCACCCGTATGGTGCTTCGTGAAAAGGCGCTTGAATTCGAGGTTGTCGAAATAGATTTGAAGAATAAACCGGACTGGTTCGCCGAGGTTTCACCCTATAGCAAGGTTCCGGTGTTGCGCCATGACGGGCAGAGCATTTATGAAAGTGCGGTTATCAACGAATATCTGGACGAGGTTTTCCCGGCCCCACCGCTGATGCCTTCGGGTGCCGGTCAGCGGGCGCAGGCAAGAATCTGGATTGAATACTGCAACAGTCAGTTTTGTCCGTTGTTCTATCAGGTTCTGCTCGCCCAGGACGCGGCCAGGCAAAAGGAATTGGCCGACAAATTGACTGCCGTGTTTCAGTTTATGGAACACCAGGGCCTGCAAATCCTTCAGGGCGCGGGACCCTACTGGATGGGCGATACGCCCGCTCTGGTCGATTTCACTTTTTATCCATTTTTTGAACGCCTGCCGGTGCTTAAGCATTACAGGGACGTGACCATCCCGGAAGATTGTCCGCGTTTAAGCAACTGGCTTGATGTCATGAGCAAGCACCCCAGCGCCCTTGAGACCGCCAATACGGCGGATTTCCATATCAACAACTACCGTAAATATGCCGACGCCAGCGCCAGCGGCATCACCGCCCGGGAGATGAAGCCCTGAGACCGGGTTTTTGAAAGCGCGCCCGGTATGCCGCAGGCGAGGTGCCGACAAGCCGTTTGAAGGAGACGCGAAACGTTTCAAGGGACAGATAACCGCATTGATCGGCAATATCGCCAAGCGACAGATCCGATGCTTCTAGAATTTCCTGGGCGCGAAACATGCGTTCGCGCTGCAACCATGCCATAGGCGCCAAACCGCTGGCCTCGCGAAATCGTCGCAGGAACGTGCGTTCACTCATGGCCGCTCGCCCAGCCAAATTAGTCAGACTGATCGGTTGAGATATCCTTTGGCGAGCCCAATCCATGACTTCGCTCATTGCCTGGCCGGGGCGCTCATGCACCGGAGCCGTGACGAATTGCGCTTGCCCGCCATCGCGATGCGGCGACATTACCAATCTACGTGCCACAGTGTTGGCGACCTTGCTGCCAAAATCCCGACGGACAAGATGCAGGCAGGCGTCGATTCCTGCCGCACTGCCTGCCGACGTGATCACAGTGCCTTCATCGACATATAGTGTGTCTTCTTCGATTTGAATGTCGGGGTAGAGTTTCTTCAAGTGCGGGATATGCCGCCAATGCGTTGTCGCCCGTTTGCCATCAAGTAACCCGGCCGCAGCCAGGACGAAAACGCCGGAACAAATTGACAGGCATCTGGCACCGCGCTCGGATGCTTCACGGATTGCGGCAAGCAACCGTTCGGACGGCCTCTCGTTTCTATCTCGCCAACCCGGAATGATGATCGTCCCGGCTTCTTTAAGAATATTCAGGCCCTTATCGGCCTCGACAATGATGCCCCCTGTCGCGCGGGCCCGGCGGCCACCTTCTGCGGCGACGGCAAAGCTGTACCAGGGGAAGTCAAATTCCGCCCGTGGGAGGCCGAACACCTCGACGGCAATGCCAAATTCGAAGGTGCACAGGCCATCGTAAATGATTGTCACGACGAGGCCCGGCCCTTGACTGGCACTTTTTTGACTGGATTTTATCATTGGCGGAATATTACCATACTTTGTCTATTCCGCCACTGCCGAAATACTGATGTTGGCTCTACATTGACGGCAGTTAGAATTGATAAGGAATACGATATGACATCCCCGGTCACTGAAACCGCCGCCGCCCCTTCCGACATCGCCTTTCGACACTTCGAAGAAATGCTGACCTTCGAGACCGATTGTTGGGACACCCATGTAAGCCTGAAATCAGCCGATCCAGACTTTATTCTTGTCGATGTGCGCAGCCCGGCAATGTTTGAGCAAGGACATATACCGGGTGCCATTAACATTCCTCACGGCAAGATGGTCGCCTCTCACATGGCCCGTCACCCCAACGACAAGGTTTTCGTCGTCTACTGCGCCGGCCCTCATTGCAACGGTGCCAACAAGGCAGCCATCCGTCTTGCCCTGCTCGGCTTGCCGGTGAAGATGATGATCGGCGGCGTTACCGGCTGGCTTGATGAAGGCTTCACACTTGAACGATAAAACCAAAGCCACTATCCGCAAGGCCACGGCTGATGACCTTGCGGGAATCGTCGAATTATGTGCGGCCCATGCGGCTTTCGAAGACATGGCATTCCACTCCAACGGTCTTCAGCAGCGCCTAGCTGAGGCAATCGCCGGGCCGGCCCCCCGTCTCGTGATTTTTATCGCGGTGGGGGGAGACACGCGCGTCGGCTACGCGCGAGTTCTCGACCTGGAAGGGCGCTGAGTTTCTGCACATGGATTGCCTTTTTGTCCTGGAGAACATGCGTGGCCAAGCCATCGGCCGCCGCTTGTTCGATGCCGTCAGCGAAGAAGCCCGCCGCACAGGGATTTCAAACATCGAATGGCAAACCCCGGCATGGAACACTGACGCCATCGACTTCTATCACGCATTGGGAGTCACGGATAAAGCCAAGGCGCGCTTTAACCTTTGCGTCAGTTAAGTTGTCTTGAAAAAAATATGCCAGGATTGACCGCCCTCGAAGGTCTGCTATCGTACCGTTATCATTTGGAGGACCTGCGGTGCGTGAAGCTTTTATCTGTGACGGAATTAGAACGCCAATCGGTCGCTACGGCGGCGGATTGTCGAGTGTGCGTACCGATGATCTGGCGGCGCTTGCGATCTCGGCGCTGATGCAACGAAACACCGATGTCGACTGGCAGCGGGTCGATGATGTGATTCTGGGTTGCGCCAATCAGGCCGGTGAGGACAACCGCAACGTCGCCCGCATGGCGGCCCTGCTTGCCGGCCTGCCGCCCGCCGTTTCGGGGGCGACCATCAACCGGCTGTGCGGTTCGGGCATGGACGCCATCGGCACCAGCGCCCGGGCCATCAAAAGCGACGAGGCCGAATTGATGATCGCAGGCGGGGTCGAAAGCATGTCGCGGGCACCGCTGGTCATGCCGAAGGCCGACGCGGCCTTTTCCCGCAACGCGGAAATTTACGACACCACCATCGGCTGGCGCTTCGTCAACAAACTGATGAACCAGCAATACGGTACGGATTCCATGCCCGAAACGGCGGAAAACGTCGCCGCAGATTTCGCCATCAGTCGTCCCGACCAGGACGCCTTCGCGCTGCGTTCGCAGCAGCGCACCAAAGTTGCTCAGGAAACCGGTGTGTTAGCCGAGGAAATCGTCCCCGTTAGCATTGCCCAGCGGCGCGGCGATCCGCTTGTCGTCAGTCAGGACGAG
>CBFDEA010000037.1:0-8609 GCA_965603695.1 uncultured Rhodospirillaceae bacterium
TGCCGTGTGCTTGGGAACGGAGAAACCTTCAACGGCACCCAGCGTCAGGGTTTCAACGAAATAGCCGTTCATGTAAGCCAGGATCAGGCCGAAGACGATGGTGCCCATGGCGCCCCAGCGGAACCAGAACAGCGCCGCCGGTGCGATAACTTTACCAATGGCCGGTTTCTGGTCGTCAGGAATATTCGGCATGTTGGGGATCTGAACGAAGTTGAAATACCAAAGGAGTCCGATCCACATGACGCCGCATACCACATGCAGCCAGCGAACGGTCGACGGCGAATTGGTCGCCGGTTAGGGCGCTAACGGCGAAAATCATGACGACGGTCAGCACGAAGCCTGCGATGACCGTATTCTTAAGGTTCGAAAGGATGCCAGACATGGGCTTTTTCCTCTAAATTGTTATGAGTTGACGGGTTAAATGAAATAATTCTAATTCCGAACACTGTATATACGACTGAGTGTTGCTATTTCAATGGTTTAGCTGAAAAATCAATGAAATCAATCCCTCCGTGAGCCGCTTTGGCGGGGGGCGATGGTCCGGATAAGAAAAACAAGGAATACGATTCGCCGATGAACGAAGACAATTGGTTGTCTGTTTGCCAGGATATGGTCCACCGTCAGGACCGTGACCGCCTGATGTGCACGATGGTTGCGCCGCTTGATAAAAGGCGGGGGCTGTTGGCTTTGCTTGCCTTCAATCTGGAAATCGCGATGATTCCCGAACTGGTGAGCGAGGCGATGCTCGGTGAAATCCGTCTGCAATGGTGGCGTCAGACGCTCGACGACCTGTACGGCGGAAACCGGGTCGATCATCCCGTTGCCCTTGGCCTGGCTGATGCGATTGAAAAATATGGACTGTCCAAATCCCTGTTCGACGCGTACTTCGACGCCCGCGCTTTTGATTTAACGGGCGCTGCCCCAACGTCACTTCAGGCGTTGGAAAGTTACGCCGATGGGACGGCGGGGGCATTGCATGAACTGATGGCCGAAGTTTTGGGGCTTGCGGCGCTGGCCCAGGAGCAACAGGGTCGCCTCCGAACGGCCATCCGCCACGGCGGCACGGCCTGGGCATTAACGGGCTTGCTGGCGGCACGCGCTTTCCACTTGCGCCAGGGCCGCAGTTACCTGCCAGTCGATCTGGAAGATGCCGAAGCGGCGGTTGCCGAGGCCGCAAGACGCCATATCGACGAAGCTCGCAGCGCCCGCAAAGATGTACCGAAGTCACTGCTGCCCATCATGCTGCCGGTCGCGCTTGCAGAGCACAGTCTCAGGCACGCTCATGCTGGCGGTGCGCGTAGACTGTTCGGGTTTTACCTTAAGGTCGTCACGGGGCGTTATTAACGCTGTTTCGCCTCGGCCCGGAGCAACATTAACTCAACCGATGACAATTGCGGGAAAATCGGCTGCGACCACTCATGATACAGGTATACCGCACCGCGCCGGGTGTCGGGGAAGCCGCCACGGTTGTCGTCGAACATTCTTATTTCAAGGGTCGTCAGCAAGTTGGTTACCGGCGCGATACTTTGCCAGATGACCGTCGGGTTGATTTTTCTGGCTTCGGCCAATGGGGCGATGGAGCGTTTCAGCTTTTGCGTCGGCGGGCCATAACGGCGGCTGAAATATTCGACAATCGACTTGTAGGATTGCGACGGGAACAGGGTGTGAAAATATGTCGCCGCCCCTTCATCATAGCGGACGATGGACTGTGTGCCTTCATAGAGGATGCTATCGGTCAGGAAATAGGGGCGGATATCACCCGGCCAATCCTGTTCCTCGATGCAGAACACCGTAGAGCCAAGTTTTTTATTGATGCACGATTTGTAATACCAAGGGGCAGGGGCTTGTGGTGGTGGCAGCTTGCCCAAGGCGGTCGTCCGGCCGATACTCAAAATGACGCCATTGAGGCGGTTTTCCGGAAGTTCGCGGACGACCTTTTTGACAGGCTTCCGCGGCACGACCTGGGCCTGCTCGATATTCTTGACGGTCCAGTCGCCGCTTTTCGGGGGCGCCTGGCCGGTAGTGGCAGGGCTTTCTTTTTCGCCCTGCTTGGCCTCGTCATCGGATGAGAATATGGCCATCACCTTGCTGAAAAACCCGTTCTGCTCCTGGGGTTTCCCAGGCAGTGTGGTTGTCCCGACCTGCACAGCCGGTTGGCCCGAGGTCCCCTTGGCCGGTGGCTTGGCGGCAGAATTTTCGGGTTTGGCGATGCGGGTGACTTTGGCTAGCGTGGTGTCGGGGGCCAGCGTGGTGTCAGGCGGTGCCTTGGCTTGAACCGGCGGTGCCTTGGCTTGAACCGGCGGTGCCTTAGCTTGAACCGGCGGTGCTTTGGGCTGCATAGGGACGACCCGCGGTTGCTCCATGTCATCGTTGGATAAATTCGTCAGCGGTGCCGGGGTGACGCCTTCGGGCAATATAGTGCCGTCGATGGTTGGCGGTGGGCCGGTTACGTTTGGCGGACTGACGGGGGCCGTCGGTAGCGCCAATGAAGCGGCCTGGCGGACCTCCATAACCGGCGTCGTTTGTTTGACGGCGTTGGGGGCCTGTTTGGCGGGGGGTGGAGTTACGCTCTTTTGAGTTTCGTCCAAATTCAGCAAACTTTTAATGTTGCCCCAAATTCCGGAATCTTCATTGGCGCTGGGCGTGATTTTTTCCGGCGGACTTTTGATCTCGGCTATTTCTTTAACCGGCTCAGGAGCGGGCTTTGTCTCTGGCTTGGTTTTCTTGATGACTTCCTGGAATGTCTCCTCTACGGCGGTTTGTACGCTGGTATCAATGGTCGGGCCGCGGACGGTGCCGATAATGGGCAGCGCCGCCTCGGTCGTGCTTTCCTGATCGAACGGGCTTGGCCCTGCGGCGATCACGGGCGGCGGTGGCGGTGGCGGCGGTTCGGATGTGACGACGGTCGCAGACCACGGTCCGGCACTTGCCGGTGGCGCGTAGACTTCGCCGACCGGGGCGGCGGCGGGGGCGGGCGCGCCAGCGGGTTCAATGGGCGCCGTCCGCAGGGATGTGACGGTTGCCGGAACCGGTGTCGGGGTCGATTTCATTTTTTGGGATTGCACGTCGCGGACTTGCAGCAGGAAGCGGACGATATCGAAATAGCCCTTATCGACGGCAAGATCGACGGGGGTTATGCCCCAGGCGTTGAGCGCATTGATATCGGCACCGGCGGCGATGCTGATTTGCACCTGGCCCAGTTTGCCGTTGTAGACGGCGTCGAACAGTTGCTTGGTCGCCTCGGACTGGCTTTGTCCGGCGCTTTGGCCGCTGAGTAAAAGGACGCAGGCGCAAGCCCACATCGTTACCCTTGCGGCGCGTCCTGTTTTGGAAAAGAAACTGATCATCGACACCCTAAACCCCGTAGCGGGGGATTGTACTCCCCAGTAGAGAATTTTGACAGACCCCGTTGCATTTGTTTCGGCGTCACTCGACTTTTCTCGGCGTATCAGGGATTTCTTGACAATACCCGCGCTCAGCCGTAAATACGTTGACCAACCAAGGAGTTATGCTTCGTGAAAAACGGCATCAACCAGTTTCTCCGACGACGATACGCGCAGACAATGCGCCGTAGCCTGTCGATCGTGTCTGAAACCCTTCGTTAATTTCGGGAAAATCACCGTTCGGACTGTATGGCGCGGCAACCAAGCCCAGCCTTTCATGTTATGTTCAAGCGGAGATTGTTTAAGATGTTTTTGATTTCACCCGAGCGGCCCGATGATGCTGCCGCCATTGAGATCCTTCTCGACACTGTTTTCGACTCCAAGCGGCATGCCAAGGCCTCTTACACCTTCCGCCAGGAGTGTCCGGCCGTGCCCGAACTGTCGTTTACGGCCCACTGCGGAAACAGGCTGGTCGGGACGATCCGGTTCTGGCCGTTGAGCATTGGTGACAATGCGACCCCGGCGTTGCTTTTGGGGCCGCTTGGCGTGGCCCCGGAAATGCGCAACTACGGCATCGGTCGGGGGCTTGTCTGCCGCGGCCACATGATGGCCCGCGAGCTTGGTTACAAACTGGTGTTGCTGGTCGGCGAGGAAAAGTTTTACAGCCGCTTTGGTTACAAACCGGCCCAGCCTTACGGGGTGGTCATGCCCGGCGAGGATCCGGCACGCTTGATGGTCCATGAGCTTGAGGCCGGTGCCCTGCACGGGGTGTCGGGTGCGGTTCGGTCTGGAAACTGTCTTCGACCAGGCTTGTTGAGCGCCGAAATTACGCAGCAAGCCAGGCTTTAAGGTCGCGCCGGGCGCGGTCGCTCATCGCCTGTTTGCGGTCCTTGCCCTTCAAGCGCCGGCCCTTTTCATTGAGGCCTTCGGCATCGTCAAGATCGGGAAACAATCCGAAGTTGACGTTCATCGGCTGGAAGGTTTTCTCGTCGGCACCGCCGGTGATGTGATCGAGCAAGGCCCCCAGCGCCGTCGTTGAGGGCGGCGCGGAGGGTGTTTGCCCTAAGCGTTCGGCGGCGGCGTAGCGCCCGGCCATCAAGCCGACCGAGGTGCTTTCCACGTAGCCCTCGCAGCCGGTGATCTGACCGGCGAAGCGAATGTGGGGATGGGATTTCAGGGCCAGCGTCTGGCCTAGCAATTTCGGCGAATTCAGGAAGGTGTTGCGATGCAGGCCGCCGAGGCGGGCGAATTCGGCGTTCTCCAGCCCCGGAATGGTGCGGAAGATGCGTTTCTGTTCGCCGTAGGTCAGTTTGGTTTGAAAGCCGACGATGTTGTAAAGCGTGCCCAGGGCATTGTCCTGGCGCAACTGAACGATGCCGCGGGGTTTGACCGTCGGGTTGTTCGGGTTGGTCAGGCCGACTGGTTTCATGGGACCGTAAGCCAGGGTCTGCCTGCCACGCTCGGCCATCACTTCGATGGGCAGACAGCCTTCAAAATAGGGAGTGCCTTCCCATTCCTTGAATTCGGTCTTCTCGCCACTGAGCAAGTCGTCGATGAAGGTCTCGTACTGCTGGCCATCGAGCGGGCAGTTGATGTAGTCGGAGCCGTCGCCCTTGTCGTAGCGCGACTGGTACCAGGCTTTGTCGAAATCGATGGAGTCCTTGTGAACAATCGGCGCAATGGCGTCGAAGAAGGAAAGCGCGTTCTTGCCGGTCAGCTCGCGGATGGTCCCGGCCAGGCGTTGGGATGTCAGCGGGCCGCTGGCGATAATGACCTGGTCCCAGTCCTCCGGGATCGGCCCGGCGACTTCCTCGCGGCATATTTCGATCAACGGTTCTTCGACCAGGGCTTTCTCGACGGCCTGAGAGAAGGCCTCGCGGTCGACGGCCAGCGCCCCTCCGGCGGGAACTTTGTTGGCGTCGGCTGCTTGCATAATCAACGAGCCGAGCTGGCGCATTTCCTGATGCAACAGGCCGACGGCGTTGAAGTCGGCGTCGTCGGAACGGAATGAATTGGAACACACCAGCTCGGCCAGGCCATCGGTCAGGTGGGCGTCGGTTGTGCGCGTCGGGCGCATTTCGTGCAAGATCACGGGGACACCGGCGCGGGCCAGTTGCCAGGCGGCCTCGCTACCGGCCAGTCCGCCGCCAACGACATGGACGGGTTTTGTGTTGTTATTGTTCATGGCGGGGACTCATATAGATCATGACAAGTGCTGGCAACGTTCAATGTAATGCCTTGCAACGGACAATGTCCGGGCTTAGGTTCTGCCCGGTCAAATTGTCATAGTGAAAAGGTGAAAAACCGTGGAGTCTTCATTCTTCGATATCATAAGGCCTGATCTGTTCCTCGCCGGTGTGGTCATTGGCGGGGTCATCATCATGATGCGTTTCATGCCGCGACTGATGGCCGGGGTGCCGTTCGTCGATCCCAAGGCGGTCTATGATTTGATCGATGGCGGCATGGAACTGGTGATTATCGACGTCCGCTCGAAAGAAGAATTCAAGGGTCCGCTGGGCCATATCAAGGGGGCGTTCAATCTTGCCGGGATGGAGCTCGACAACCGGCTGGCCGCCGTCGACAAGCAACTGGACAGCCTGAAGACGGCGCCGATTTTCATCGTCTGCCGGAGCCACAACCGCTCACCCCGGGCGGCCCGGATGTTGACCAAGGCCGGCTTCACCCAGGTCGCCATTATCAAGGGCGGCATGATCAACTGGAACAAGCAGGAACTGCCTGTTGCAAAGTAAGCAAGACCATCCGGCCTTGCCTTATTTACTGTTGGTTCTGGCGATTGCCACCTGGGCCGGTAATTTTGTCATCGCCCGTTATATGCGCGGCGACATTCCGCCGCTGACCCTGAATTTCCTGCGCTGGGCCGGGGCCTTCGTCGTGCTGTTGCCGATCTGCCAGGGCAAGTTTCGTCACGATATCGACCTGTTGATGCGGCACTGGAAATGGCTGGTGCTGCTGGCGGCAACGGGCATCGCAGTGTTCCACAGCTTCGTTTATACCGGCCTGCAATCGACGACGGTGCTGAACGCCGGATTGATGATGGCGGTCTGTCCGATCATCATTCCCGGTTTCGCCTATCTGATCCACCGCGACCGCCTCAACGCCCGCCAATTTGTCGGTATCGTCGCCTCGCTTATCGGCGTCGCCGTGATCATCACCCGCGCCGATCCGGCGCTGATCATGACCTTGACCATGACCCCCGGTGACCTGTGGTTTCTCGCCGCCGTGCCCATGTGGGCAATCTATTCGGTGCTCCTGAAAGACCGTCCGCCAGGCTTGTCGTCAAGGGCCATGATGCTGGCCATCGCGGGCATCGGCACGGTGATGATGCTGCCCGTTTATCTTTGGGAACTGGACCGGGTCGGCGGCATCGCCATCAATATGGCGACCACGGTCTCGGTCACTTACGTGTCGGTGGTCGCCTCGGTCATCGCCTACTTCGCCTGGAACAAGGGCGTTGGCGCCGTCGGTGCGATCAAGGCCGGGCCGTTCCTGCACCTGATGCCGGTGTTCTCGGCCCTGCTGGCAATGATTTTCCTGGGCGAACGCCTGGAACCCTTCCACATCCCCGGCATCGCCCTGATCGTCACAGGCATCGTCCTGATGACCTGGAAGCGGCGGGTTATTTCTTGATCTGGTAGCCGGTTTTGAACATCCACCAGATGGTTGCCAGGCAGATCACCAGGAAGACCGTGATCATGGTCAGGCTCCACTGCACGCTGACGTCGGCTATTTCGTAGAAGCTCCAGCGGAAGCCGCTGACCAGATAGAGCACCGGGTTGAACAGGCTGATGCTCTGCCACAGCGGCGGCAGCATGGTGATCGAATAGAAACTGCCGCCAAGGAAGACTAGCGGCGTGACCACCAGCAACGGGATTATTTGCAGTTGCTCGAAATTACCGGCCCAGATGCCGATGATGAAACCGAACAGGCTGAAGGTGAGCGCGGTGAGCACCAGGAAGGCCAGCATCCACAGCGGGTGGGCGATCTGGATCGGCACGAACAGGCCGGCCGTGGCCATGATGATCAGGCCGAGCAGGATCGATTTCGTCGCCGCCGCCCCGACATAACCCAGGACGATTTCAAGGTAGGAGATCGGCGCCGACAGCAGCTCGTAAATGGTCCCGGTGTACTTCGGGAAATAGATGCCGAACGAGGCGTTGGCGACGCTCTGGGTCAGGATCGACAACATGATCAGCCCCGGCACGATGAATGAGCCGTAGGAGATGCCATCGATTTCGGTAATCCGCGAGCCGATGGCCGAACCGAAAACGACGAAATAAAGCGATGTCGAAATGACCGGCGAGACGATGCTTTGAAATATCGTTCGCCGGGTCCGCGCCATTTCAAAGCGGTAGATGGCCAAGATTGCCTGAACGTTCATTGTCCGTCCTTCACCAGTGTCACGAAAATATCCTCGAGCGAGCTTTGCGTCGTGCTCAGGTCCTTGAATTTGATGCCGGCGTCGTGCAGGTCGCCGAGCATGGTGGTAATGCCGGTGCGCTCGCCCTGGGTGTCGTAGGTGTAGGTCAGGTGCAGGCCATCGCCGGAGAGTTCCAGCTTATAGGCCTTAAGGGCGGTGGGCACGGCGGCGAGTTCTTGTTGCAGTTCCAGGGTCAGTTGCTTCTTGCCGAGCTTGCGCATCAGTTCGGCCTTTTCCTCGACGACGATGATTTTGCCGTGGTTGATGACCCCGACCCGGTCGGCGATTTCCTCGGCCTCTTCGATGTAGTGGGTGGTCAGGATGATGGTGACGCCGGAATCCTGAAGCGTTTTGACCATCCGCCACATGTCCTTGCGCAACTCGACATCGACACCGGCGGTCGGCTCGTCAAGGAACAGGATTTCCGGCTCGTGCGACAGCGCCTTGGCGATCAGCACCCGGCGCTTCATGCCGCCGGAAAGCTCGATGATCCGGTTGTCCTTCTTGTCCCAAAGCGATAAGTCCTTCAGCACCTTTTCGATATGGCCGGGGTTGGGTTTCTTGCCGAACAGGCCGCGGCTGAAGGTGACGGTGTTCCATACGGACTCGAAGGCGTCGGTGGTCAGCTCCTGGGGGACCAGGCCGATCTTGGCGCGGGTCACCTTGTAATCGTCGATGATGTCATACCCATCGACGGTGACGCTGCCGGTGCTCGGATTGACCAGGCCGCAGATGATGCTGATCAGCGTCGTCTTGCCCGCCCCGTTGGGGCCAAGCAGGGCCAGAAT
>CBFDEA010000038.1:0-8606 GCA_965603695.1 uncultured Rhodospirillaceae bacterium
CTGACGGGTCCGGTCGCCGACCCAAAGCATGTGAGCCGAAGTGTCGTACCAGTCACCGGAGGTGCTGTCGACGCGGGTCATCGCCTGTTCGTAGTTAAGCAACAAGGCCTCGTGCGAGGTGAAAAAATCGGTCTCGCGAATTTGCGGTGTCGTCTGCGAGGTGACGCCGCATGCGGCCATGAAGGCCAGTGTTTCATCGAGACGATCGGCGAGATCGCGAAAACGTTCGCCGGACTCGCTATCGGCAACAAAGCCCAGATTCCACTGATGAACCTTATGCAGGTCGGCATAACCGCCCTGGGCAAAGGCGCGCAGCAAATTCAGCGTCGCCGCAGCTTGATTGTAGCCGCGTTCCAGACGTGCCGGATCGGGGATACGGGCCGCAGGCGTGAACTCCATGGCGTTGATCATATCACCCCGGTAGCTGGGCAAGGTCTCGCCATTAATGGTTTCGCTATCGCCGGAACGCGGCTTGGCGAACTGACCGGCCATGCGGCCGACTTTGACGACCGGACAAGCGGCCCCGTAGGTCAGCACCACCGCCATCTGCAACAGCACCCGGAAGGTATCGCGGATGTTATCGGGATGGAATTCGGCGAAACTTTCGGCGCAATCCCCACCTTGCAACAAAAACGCCTTGCCAGCGGCCGCATCGGCCAGGACGCGCTTAAGCTTGCGGGCCTCGCCGGCAAACACCAGCGGCGGATACCCGCGCAAGCGATCCTCGACGATACCCAGCGCAGCGACGTCAGGGTAGGTCGGCATCTGTAAGGCAGTCTTCGTGCGCCAGCTATCGGGCGACCACGTTTTAGTCATGTTCAGTCCTCGGAAATCAAATTCGGATCAAGGCTATAAACCCAAAGACGAATTTTCTCAAGTCATCGCTTAAAGATGGAAGCCCGGTGTCGAGAGGGAAATGTCCTGTTCTTCTTGGGTCATATCCGCCGGAACGTCACCAAACAGCGGCGTGCTTAAATAGCGCTCGCCGGTATCGGGCAACATGCAAAGAACGATAGAGCCTGGGGCCGCGTCCTCGCAGACCTTGAGGGCCCCTGCGAAAGTGGCACCGGAACTAATGCCGACGAAGATACCTTCTTTCAAGGCGAGCTGCTGGCTGCAACGAATGGCGTCAGCACCGGCAATCGTCAGGATCCGATCAATGACACCGGAATCGACGGCGTCGCCGGTCAATTTGGGGATGAAATCCGGGCTCCAGCCCTGCATGGGATGGGGCTTGAAGGCCGGGTGACTCGCCGCCGGCGTATGATCGGGATTTCTCTCCTGGGCCGTGCCACTACTCAGCATCGCCGCGTCTTCGGGCTCACAGACGATGATTTTTGTTTCCGGCTTTTCTTTTGCCAGGACCCGCGAGACGCCTCTTAATGTGCCGCCCGTACCAAAGCCGGTCACCCAGTAATCAAGATTTTCGCCCTCGAAAGCAGTGATAATTTCCCGCGCCGTGGTGCGTGAGTGTGCATCCGGGTTAGATTCATTTTCAAACTGGCTGGTCAGGAACCAGCCATTGGCCTTGGCAAGTTCCTGGGCCTTGGCGACCATGCCGGTACCCTTTGCCGGTGCCGGTGTCAGTACCACCTTGGCACCCAGGAAACGCATCAGTTTGCGGCGCTCGACGCTGAAACTCTCAGCCATGGTGACAACCAACGGATAGCCTTTCTGGGCGCAGACCATGGCCAGGCCGATACCGGTATTGCCGCTGGTCGCTTCGATCACGGTCTGCCCGGGCTTTAAAGCGCCGGATTTTTCGGCATCCTCGATAACGCCAAGGGCCAGGCGGTCTTTCACCGAGCCCATGGGATTAAAGGCTTCGATTTTGACGAAAAGATTAATCCCCGCAGGGGCCAGTTTGCCAATGCGCACAACCGGTGTGTTACCTACAGTTTGCAGTATGTTTTCGAACTTATGACCCATGATCTGTCCCCTCTGAGAAGGTTTCGTAAATTGAAGCCACAAACGTACCCACTTCCAACACACATGGGAATTGTTATATCGCTTTATTCTCCAGAAGGTTTTGCGTGATCGGGGCGTTTTTCGCGCATGGTGACGAATTCTTCTGCCGCCGAGGGGTGGATGCCGACGGTCGCATCGAACTGTGCCTTGGTCGCGCCGCACTTCATGGCGATACCCAGCCCCTGAATGATTTCCGGCGCGTCGAGGCCCATCATGTGACAACCGACGACGACATCGCTGTCGGCATCGACAATCAACTTCATGAAGGTCTGTTCGTCGCGGCCCGACAGGGTATATTTCATTGGCCGGAAGCGTGAAACGTAAACATCAATGGTGCCGTACTGGACCCGGGCCTCTTCTTCGGTCAGGCCGACGGTACCGATTGGCGGGCTCGAGAAAACGGCACTCGGGATATTACTATGATCGACCTTGGTTGGGTTGTTCTTGAAAACCGTTTCGACGAAGGCCGCCCCTTCGGCAATGGCGACGGGGGTTAAGTTGGCCCGGTCGGTGACGTCGCCGACGGCCCAGATGCTATTGAGCGCGGTTGCCGAGAAGCCATCGACGACGATAGCCCCCTTGTCGTTGAGCGCGACGCCGACTTCTTCCAGCCCCAGACCGGCGGTGTTGGGGGAACGCCCGGTGGCGTACATGACCAGATCTGTCTCGATGATCTCACCACCCGCGAGTCTCAGAGAATACTGCTCGCCGTGGGACTCAATGCTGCGGATCACCGACTCGGTTTTTAAGGTGATGCCGCGCTTTTCCATTTCGGCGGCCAGGCACACGCGAATATCTTCGTCGAAACCGCGCAGTACCGTGTCGGCGCGTAGAACCAGCGTCACATCAACGCCGAGACTATGAAAAATCCCGGCAAATTCGACGGCGATATAACCGGCCCCGACGATAACGTTACTTTTGGTTAAAGCTTTCAGGTCCAACGCTTCGTTGTAACTAATGACGTGTTCGATGCCCGGAACGTCCGGCATCGACGGCCAGCCACCGACGGCGACAAGGATGTTTTTGGCAGTGAAGCTTTTACCGGCAATCTCGACGCTATGCTCGCCGGTAATCACCGCGCGACCATCGAGAAGGTCGACGTTGTTTTCATTCAAGATGCGCAGGTAAACACTGTTTAAGCGGTCGAGTTCCTTGTCCTTGGCGGCGATCAGCTTGGCCCAGTCGAATTGCGGCTCAGGGACGCTCCAGCCATAACCGGCGGCGTCTTCGAAGTCGTCGCCGAAGTGACCGGCATAGACCAGCAGCTTTTTAGGCACACAGCCCCGTAGCACGCACGTACCGCCGACCCGGCTTTCTTCGGCAATGGCGACCCGCGCGCCGCTTTGGGCCGCTAGGCGCGAGGCCCGCACGCCACCGGAACCGGCACCGATGGTAATCAGATCGTAATCGTATTGGGGCAATATTTTAAATCCTTGTGTGCTTCACTTATAAAGACTTCAACCACTTGATGATTTCCTTGACGCCCTTTTTCGGCGCGTCGCCATGACCGCTGGAAACGACGATATAGGCGTTTTTCGCGTTCGCCGGGACTTTATCGAAGGCGTATGATTTGCCTTCCCTTTGATGCAGTCCATCTTTATTGCCGGTCAGCCACAAAAGCGACGTGCCCGGTTTCAGGTTGGCCGCATTGACCGGCATGACCGACGGTCCATCGGGGGCAAACCAGCTTAGATAAACTCTCGCCGGAATATTCAGGGTTTTCTTTTTACCCTGGTTGATATCCTGAAACTTGTCCTTGTTTTCACCGTTGCCGGCATTGACCGCCTTGCGGGCCTTGGCGACATCGGCGGCGAATTTACCCTTCCAGTCGCTGCCTTCGGGAATATGTCCCGGCGCAATGGCCATAATGGCGGCCAGACCATCACGGCGGGCCCCGTAACCAATGGCCGTATTGGCACCGATGGAATGGCCGGCGACGACAATTTTGGTCGCTCCCTTGGACCTAAGGGTCGCCACGGCCTTGTCGATCTCGGCCATGGTTTCCTTGTAATCCTTGGCGTAAAGACGTTTTTTCGACCACGGCATGTCCGGTGTCAGGGCAATGATGCCTTCCTTCGATAACGCCGCCGCCAGGACACCGACGGGAGACTTGGGCATGCCCGTCCCCCATTTGCCATGCATGATGATGACACCGATTTTTTCAGCCGCGACGACTGGACCGCTAAGGGCCACAACAAAACCAAACAGGATGGCGCTTAAGAAGATACGCATAAAGAAACTCCCCTCATAAAAAAGTTTTTCCAGTATCAGCGGCAAAGCTTAGCCCTCAAGCGGCATCCGTTGCAAATAACTGTGCAGGATCGCGGAAGCTTTTGAATTCGATGGCGTTGCCGCTGGGGTCGAGAAAAAACATCGTCGCCTGCTCGCCGGGCAGCCCTTCAAAGCGGACATAGGGATCGATCAGGAATTGCGTGCCTGCGGCCTTCAGCTTATCGGCCAGGACCTGCCAGTCGTCCCAATCGAGGACGATGCCGAAATGCCGGGCCGGGACCTGTTTGCCATCGACCGAGTTGGTCGGCGCGGCATTTCCCTCACCTTCGACAAGGTGGGCGACGACCTGATGGCCGAAAAAATCGAAATCGATCCAGCCTGAAGCTTCGCGGCCGATGCCACAGCCGAGGCGACCGACATAGAAGTCACGGGCTTCTTCAAGATCACGAACAGGAAACGCCAGATGAAATGGATTGAGGGTCATTATCAGTGCTCCTTGATCTTACATGCCGCCCAGGCACATGTATTTGACCTCGACGAATTCATCGATGCCGTACTTCGAGCCTTCACGACCGACGCCGGATTCCTTGACCCCGCCAAAGGGCGCGACCTCGGTCGAGATAATGCCTTCATTGGCACCGATGATGCCGTACTCCAGGGCTTCCGATACCCGCCAGACGCGACCGATGTCACGGCTAAAGAAATAGGCCGCCAGTCCGAACGGCGTGTCATTGGCCATGGCGATGGCCTCGGCCTCCGTCGCGAAACGGTAGAGCGGGGCGACGGGGCCGAAAATTTCCTCATGGGCCAGCCGCATGCCGGTGTTGATGTCGGTCAGAATGGTCGGCTCATAGAAGGTCGCGCCTAAAGCGCTGCGCTTGCCGCCGCACACAACCTTGGCACCTTTTTCAAGGGCGTCGGCGACCAGAATTTCGACCTTCTCGAGGGCCTTCTCGTTAATTAGCGGCCCCTGGGTCGCCTCGGAGGTTAGGCCCGGACCGACGGTCAATTCGGCGACGGCGACGGCCAGCCTTTTGGCGAATTCATCGTAGACGCCGTCCTGAACCAGGATGCGATTGGCGCAGACGCAGGTCTGGCCCGTATTGCGGTACTTCGAGGCCATGGCCCCGGTGACCGCGGCGTCCAGATCGGCGTCATCGAAAACGATAAACGGCGCATTGCCGCCAAGCTCCATGGAGACTTTCTTGACGGTGTCGGCGCATTGCTTCATCAATAATTTGCCGACCGGCGTCGAGCCGGTGAACGACAGTTTGCGGACAACCGGATTGGACGTCATCTCGCCGCCGATGTCGACCGGAACGCCACTGACAATATTAATGATACCGGCGGGAATTCCGGCTCGTTCGGCCAGTTCGGCCAGGGCCAGGGCCGAATAGGGCGTGTCTTCGGCAGGCTTGATAACGACCGGGCAACCCGCCGCCAGGGCCGGGGCGCATTTGCGGGTAATCATGGCGGTCGGGAAATTCCACGGCGTGATCGAGGCGACGACCCCGATCGGCTGCTTGATAACGACGATGCGCCTGTCGCTTGCCGGGGCCGGAATGGTATCGCCGTAAACCCGCTTGGCTTCTTCGGCAAACCATTCGACGAAGGACGCGCCGTAGACGATTTCGGCCATGGCTTCGGCCAGAGGCTTGCCCATTTCCGCCGTCATGATGGTCGCCAGATCGGCCTGGTTTTCCATGATCAGCTCATACCAGCGGCGCAAAATATTGGCGCGCTCTTTCGCCGTTTTACCGGCCCAGGCGGGCATTGCCGTCTGCGCCGCCGTGATCGCGCGGGCGGTCTCGCTTGCCCCCATCTTCGGAACCGTGCCGAGAAGCGACCCATCGGCAGGATTGACAACATCAAACGTCGCGCCACTATCGGCATCAACCCACTGACCATCGATATAACATTGTTGCCTGAACAGGCTGGAATCATTGATCTGCATGGGTATTCTCACTTTCCAGAATTTAAGAAGAGCGGCAGTATAGAGAGCGATATATGGGGCGTGAACCACCTTTCCGCCAGTCGGAAAAGAACTTTAAATATGGGATAACCAAAGCCAACGCCCCATATGATCAATTACTCTTAATCCACTCACTTCACTCACCAAAAGAGGAATGATCCATGGCCGGAGACAAAATCTCAGTAACCTTCGAAATTCAGGCCGACGCGGAGAAAATGCTCGAGTATGCGGCGACCCAATACGGCCTTCCCAGTAAAGACAAGTCCTTGCGCTGCCTGCTCGATTATCTCGCCAAGGACGCCAACTGGAACCAGATTTTCACCTTGATCCGGTGTACGCGGTGTAAAGACGCTGGCGGCTGGAAACCACCGGAAACCGTATAAGCCCTTGACCTTACCGTCACTGGAAGGCATCAACTTCCTGACCAACAAGGAGACCTTGAAAGATGGCGGGAAAATCGAATCTTATACTTATCGGCGTCATCATATTGGTGCTGGGCATCGTCGGCAGCGTCTATGTCAATGTCCTGACCAAAGAAGATGAAGTGCCCGTTATCGGCTGGGCCGACCCCGGCGACAGCCAACTGGTTGCCCGCGGCGCCGCCATTTACGATGACGTTTGCGGCACCTGCCACGGTGAGAACCTGCAAGGTCAGACGGACTGGCAATATAAAACCGAAGACGGCATGATGCCGGCCCCGCCGCACGACGCCAGCGGCCATACCTGGCATCACCCCGATACCGTGCTGTTCGAGATCACAAAATTCGGCGGCCAGAAAAATGCCCCCGCAGGCTTCATCAGCGCCATGCCCGGGTTCGGCGATATCCTCAGCGATAGCGATATCTGGGCCTCGCTGGCCTACATCAAAAGCCGCTGGCCCGAAGACATCCGCAAACGCCACGCCCTGATGTCCGAACGCATGAAAGCGAATTGACGAGACTCACCAAACCTATTGTTTGATCACAATAGATTTTTGTTGACTTTTTACGGGTAAAGGACTATAGTCCTTTCTAACGAGTTGCACACCCGCGCCTGAATTCCAGGCTGCGGGCGTTTTTTTGCCCAGTTTAAGATTTTTCAGATCGCCCGGAGATTTCCCGGCGGCCTTTTTTATTGCGCTTTTCCATCCCCTCAACCTTTTTTTCAGGAGACAAGATCATGACCAGGACTTTCAAGTTGAACCACACCATCGCCGAAAACGTTAACGCCAGGCCGAAAGACGTTCTATCGGCGAAACGCTATCTCTATGACATGGGCTACTACGAACCACCGCAATGGGGCATCACTGAATTCCCCGACCACGCCCTGATCGACGCCATCCGAAACTTCCAGCGCGCCTACGGTTTGCGCATCGACGGGGTCATGAAACCGGGTGGAGAATCCGAAGAAACGATCCAAAAAATCCATACCCAGGCGCGCACCTTACAGGGCATGGGCCGCAACGGCGATACGGTGCTGGCCCACATTACCCCCGCCGAGGCCAGATTGTTGAAAGCCAGAGGCGGCGCCGGGACGACGAATCCGGCGACCGGACTGCTGGAATTTTATAACGCCGACAAAAAGCAAGGATCCTACATCTGGCGCACGACGGGCGATAGCAAGGTGCGCTCTTCCCATGCCGGGCGAAACGGGAAAACATTTTCATGGGACGCCCCGCCCCAAGGCGGCCACCCCGGCGAAGCCTATAATTGCCGCTGCCGGGCGGAAGACGTAAAAGAAAAAAAGAAAGACTGTGAGAAAATCCGAGAGGAAGTTAGGGCTGCGAATCAAAGGATTAACGATCTCCAAAAACCCATTCTGGAAGCAGAGTATGATAAAAATGGAATCGAAAGAACACTTAAAGACTTGAAATCTGAACGGACGGCCACAAGGAACGAAATAGCGGTTGCACTGATCCCTAGCATGCCGAAATTCAAGCCGTCGATAAGCGATATTATCGACGCGAAACAAAGGGGGGATGAGCTTCTGAAGCTTCAAATAAGACTGGACGAAATTGAAACGGAAATTACAAGTTATGAGAAAATACTGACCGATAAAAAAAAGCAACTCAAAAAACTTGAGCGCGAACGGGAAACCCATCGACAAGCCTCCGAGGAATTATCCCGGCGATACCAAGCATGTATTGAGAAAAACAAGGAGCTTCGGAAATAGCCGCCCTCAATACATGAGGAGTTTTCTTTCAAGCATGTCTTCGATCCGCATAAGTTCGCTCTTCGTGAACTGGGGGTGCAGTCTGTCCAAACCCTTTTGAGCTTCTTCGCCCCCGCCATTTTGTTGGGCGCGTTTAAACCAATAATAAGCAAATATCTTATTCTGTTCGAATTTGTCGCCTGTTTCGAGGCGGCGCGCTATTTCCAACTGCACGGCAACATCGCCGTTGCCGGCTTGTTCCGCAAGGGCCCTCCGATAGTCTAAAAGTTCTACACGTTGCGTC
>CBFDEA010000039.1:0-8584 GCA_965603695.1 uncultured Rhodospirillaceae bacterium
CACTTCGATGCCCATGGCTTCGAGAACGGCGATGAATTTGGCTTGCTTGGGGGCTGAGACTTCGTGCGGCCAGAACAATTGCTCGCCTGCGACCAGGCTCACCCGGTGGCCGACGGCGACCAGGGTGCGGGCCAGATCAAGGCCGGTCATATCGCCGCCCAGCATGATCACATGACCTTTCTTGGGCAACGTCTGACGCATCCCCAGCCGTTCATCAGCGGACGGAATTCCCTTAAGTTTTCAGGCAGATAACCGCCACCGCCACTGGCGACCAGCAGCTTGTCATAGGAAACTTCCTCTTTATGCCTGAGCAGAACTTTCTTGTTCTTGGCGTCGACATGATCGACCCAACTGTTGCGGCGAACGCTGATTTTGTTGTCGTCATAGAATTCCGGCGGATGGGCCAGAATCTCTCGCCAGTTATCGACGCCGGTGAAAACCCGCGGTAATTCATAACGGCTGATAAACGGCAGCTTCGAGCCGGTAATCTGGGTGATGGTGCATTTCGGATCGCGCTGGCGGATGGTCAGCGCCGCCTCACTGCCGGCACCGCCGGAGCCAATGATGACGAAGTGGGGGGCCGCGCTCATGACTTCGCTTTCCCATTTGTCTTGCTGCGCGAGTGACCCTTTGCCGAAACGTCCTGATAAAAAATTTCATTCTTGGTGATCGAAATACACTTGGTCGGACAGACCATGAAGCACGCACCACAGCGGATGCATTCGTTGTTATCGACCCAGATCGCCCCGACCTTGTCCCATTCCTTGGCTTCTTGCAGGGCCCCGTATGTTCCGTCTTTATTGATATCGACGCCTTCGACCAGCTTGATGCAGTCGCGCGGCGCAACCTCGATACAGGCGCGGCAATAGATGCAGTTATCGACGTCTATTTCGTAACGGTGATAGCAAAGGTAACAGCGCTTGGCTTCCTCGAAGGCTTCCTCGAGTTCCAGGCCGCGTTCGACTTCCGAACTCAGGTCCTTGCCACGGTCTTGCAGTTTCGACGTCGGCATTTCCTGCTTGGGGATGAAGTCATAGGCGCGTTCGCGCAAGGGGCCATCGACGTTTTCGATTTTGACGACTTCCTTGCGTCGCTCGTAGCCCATCAGCCAGGCGTCCATTTTAAGGGCGATTTCGCGACCATGGCCAATGGCCTCGACGACGGTCGAGGCGCCGCGGACAAAATCACCGGCGGCGAATAATCCTTCGACGGTGGTCATGCCACTATCGTCGATTTTGACGCTGCCCCAGTTGTCGAGGCCGAGCGTCACATCGATGTAGTCGTTGACGCTCTGCTGGCCGATGGCGACCAGCAGGGTGTCGCAGGCTTCTTCAAATTGTGAGCCTTCGATGGCAATCGCCTGACGACGGCCATTTTTGCGCCAGCCGCCGAGCCTGTTCTGAACGAACCTGACCCCCCGAAGGGAGCCATCGGGATTGGTAATCAGCCCGGTCGGTGTGCGCAGGCCGAGAATTTCGACGCCTTCGCGTTTGGCTTCAAAAATTTCTTCCTTGGCAACCGGGATATATTCTTCCGTCGTGCGCAGGTGGATGGTCACTTCTTCGGCGCCCAGGCGCTTGGCGACCCGGGCGCAGTCGAGGGCGGTGAACCCGGCGCCGACAATAAACACCCGCTTGCCGACGGTCTTTTTCTCGCCCCGGTGCAATGCCATCAGGAAATCAAGGCCGTATTCGACGTTCGGGGTCGCCACAACCGGGTCCTCATCACCCTTCTTCAGGCCGTCCAGCGGTAGCGGGATCGCCGCCATGCAGCCGGTCGCCAGCAGCACCGCGTCGTGGTGTTGGCGTAACCAGGCCAAGGATATATCGGTGTCGCCTTTGCCGACGCCGACGCCGGTTTGAATTTCAACACCCAGCCTGAGGGCGTTGCGCAGTTCGATATCCAACTCGTCGCGGGGCAGTCTGAATTCGGGGATGCCGTAAGACAGCATGCCGCCAGCCTTGTGCTCGCGCTCGAAAATCAGAATGTCATGACCAAGGGTCGAGAGGTCATGGGCGGCGGCGATGCCGGCCGGACCCGAACCGACGATGGCGATGCGCTTATGGGTCGGCGTGAACAGGCTTTCATTAATGCGGTGGCTCGATGACTTGAAGTCGGCGGCAACCCGCTTCAAATGGCAAATGCCGACAGGCTCGCCGTTGCCCGGCCAGCCGTGGCGGCAGGCATCTTCGCAAGGCCGTGAGCAGATCCGGCCAAGGGCGCCGGGCAGGACATTGGCCATGCGGTTAAGCTCGTAAGAGCGGCCAAAACGCTGTTCGGTGATCATCCGGATATAGGCGGGGATATTGGTTCCGGCCGGACAGGCCGTTTGGCAGGGAACATTTTCGCGGACCCAGCCGACATCGCGCGGGTCCGTCGAAAAGCGCACCGGGGTAACGACCCGTTCGCCAAAAGACTGAGTTGAGGAAAAGGTTTCATCCTCTTCCAGGTAAACTTTACTGATCGGCTTATCGGGCACCTTGGTGTCTCTCCGTCCACCTTCACCTTGAACGCTGCAATCTTAATCACAATTGCCGACAATGTGACATCACTATTTCGTGCCTGCGGTCTTATTTCCCTTCGAGTTCGGCTTTCATCAGCTCCAGGGTCAGCCATTGTTCCTCGGCTGCGGCCAAGGCGGCTTGCGTACTTTCCAGTTTATCCGCGGTGCGCTGGAAGGCTTCCTGGTCGCTGGCGTAAAGGGTGGGGTCGGCCAATTGCAGTTGCAAGGCGTCAATGTCGGCCTCCAGGGCTTCTATTTTGCCGGGCAGGTTTTCCAGGGCGTACTTTTCCTTATACGACATCTTCAGCTTTGGCCCCGGCTTTGCGTTTGCCGATGGGCGTTTGCCAGATTTTGAGGCGGCTGGCGTCGACGCGACTTCGGCGGAAAGGCCGCGCTGGATAATCATGTCGCTGTAACCACCGGCATATTCCTGCCAATGCCCGTGGCCTTCGGAGGCAATGACAGAGGTCACCACCCGGTCGAGAAAATCACGGTCGTGGCTGACCAGCAGGACCGTACCGGCGTAGTTGGCGAGCATTTCCTGCAACAGATCGAGGGTTTCAAGATCTAGATCGTTGGTCGGCTCATCGAGCACCAGAAGGTTCGACTCGCGGGCGAAGGCGCGGGCCAGCATCAGGCGTCCGCGCTCGCCGCCCGAAAGGGCGCTGATCGGCGTCCTGACCTGGTTGGCGGTGAACAGGAAGTCCTTCATGTAGCTGATGACATGGCGGGGCGTGCCGCCGACGTTGACGCTATCGCCGCTGCCGCCGGTCAGCGCCTCGCCCAGGCTCCATTCCGGATCAAGGCTTTCGCGGCGCTGATCCAAGGATACCATTTCAAGATTGACGCCAAGCCGCATGGTGCCGTGATCTGGGGCCAGGGTGCCGGTCAGCATGTTCAGCAAGGTCGTTTTGCCAGCCCCGTTGGGGCCGATCAGGCCGATCCGGTCGCCGCGCTGAATACGGATCGAGAAATCATCGACGACGCAGACATCGCCGTAAGATTTCGACAGGTTCTTGGCTTCACCGACGAGCTTGCCCGAAGCCTCGCCTTCGCTCACCGTCATCTTGACGGAGGCCGAAATCTGCCGCTGGTTCTGGCGTTGTTCGCGCAAATCATGCAGGGCGCGCAGGCGGCCCTGGTTGCGTTTGCGCCGCGCCGAAACACCGTGTACGAGCCAGTGGTTTTCGGCGACCAGTTTGCGGTCGAGTTTATGACGGTCGAGTTTTTCCTGCTCGATGATGTCGTCGCGCCAGGCTTCAAAATCGACAAAGCCTTTATCCAGCCTTTTGGCCGCACCGAGATTGAGCCACACCGTTGCCCGCGACAAATTCTCCAAAAACCGGCGGTCATGGCTGATCAGGATCAGGGCCGAGCGGATCGACTTAAGCTCGTTCTCCAGCCATTCAATGGCTGGCAGGTCAAGATGGTTGGTCGGCTCATCGAGCAGCAAAATATCGGGTTCCGGTGCCAGCACCCGGGCCAGGGCGGCGCGACGGGCCTCGCCGCCCGAAAGGACCTGCGGGTCTTCGCTGCCATTCAGGCCCAGTTGTTCAAGCAGATAGCGACCCCGGTAGTGATCGTCGTTCGGCCCCAACCCGGCCTCGACATAGTCCATGGTGGTGGCGAAGCCTGTCAGGTCCGGTTCCTGGGGCAGGTAGCGGACGTTGGTGCCGGGTTGCAGAAAAATCTCGCCGTGATCGGCCTCAATGTGACCGGCGGCGATTTTAAGCAGCGTCGATTTGCCCGATCCGTTGCGCCCGACCAGACACAACCGGTCGCGGGCGGAAACCGATAGTTCCGCCCCTTCGAGCAGGGGAACGCCGCCAAAGGTCAGCTCGATGTTGCGCAAGATTAAGATCGGAGGGGCCATAAGCGAAGCTTGTAGCCCCGCCGTCCCGATAGGGCAAGGCCGATGCAAAATATTTAACCGGAAAGATGGCGGAGGGTTCGCTCAACAGGCGGTCTGTTGATATGGTTGGCGTAGATGCTTAAGAGTCCGTCTTCTCCAAATACATCTTGAATCCCATATCAACCCTGATAATGAAGTCCGCAAAAAGGGAAACCAGTTCGTTGGCAAAACTGCCCCCATATCCATTGTGTTGAGCATTTGTTATCAGCGTGTTGTATTTTTTGACTGCCGTTATATGTTCTGTTTTATGCTCATCTAAATGATAGTAGCCAAGTTCCTCCATAATCCTTTCTTCATTGATAAGGTGGCTCTTGAACGCCTTGGTTATTTCATCAATTTTCCCAGCACAGCCCTTGTCATCACCGGCTTGAAGGAAATCGAGAAACTGATTAATCAGGACCACAAGGTGCTCGTGCTCGGCATCGATTTGGGGGTTCCCTATTTTTAGGGCATCGGTCAATCGGAAGGGTGCTGTTGTTGCGAACCGTCTAACTTCCTCCAGAAAATGAGGAACGGAAATAGGCTTGGAAAGATATCCGTCACAGCCCGCATTCAGACACGTTTGTTCATCACCCTCTATCGCAAACCCTGTCACCGCCAACACCGGAATGTCCTTCAGGTCGTCATCGGCCTTTAACGCCTTCGTGTGCTCCAGGCCAGAAACATGGGGCAACTGGATATCCATAATAATAAGGTCGGGATGGTGTTCTCTCGCTAACTGCACAGTGTCCAGGCCGTCAACGGATTGAAGGGTATTGAAGCCGTGTGATTGAAGCAGATCATTGAACAGCCTCATGTTCATTTCATCATCTTCAACAATCAGGATGGTCTTTGCCACATCGCCTCCAATGGCATTGTATATTGAAAGGCCTCCATGCGTCACCGCATATTAGGTCAGGTCTGGCTAATATTTTCTTAAAGAAGGTAAAGCCCAAAGTAGCATTCTCTTTAAGTAACCGTGCCTATTTTGCCCTAACCCAAATCAGAACCAGCCGACCCGAGGCTCCTATGAATAGTCCGCAAATGGCTAAGAGCGATTGTACGGGAGAACACCGCCAAAGGTCGGCTCGATGTTGGGCAAAGATTAAGATGGCAGGGACCATAAGCGAAGCTTGTACAGCCGCTCGGCTCCGGCGACGAGGGGGACGGTCTAATTAACACCGCATCGCAAACGATCCGGTCCCCGCGTCATAGCCAATCAAGTCCCCCCCCTAATACCATTTAAAGCTTGACTTTTTGCCTAATTCGGAATATATTCCTCATTCTCTTTTCCATCGTCAATATGCCTCCAGCGCCGCTTTGGTCGCACCGACTGAATTGGCGTTTAATTGTGGAGTTTGATTTCTTTCCCGCATCGTGGAATGGCTTCGTTTCTCAATATTTTTTTAGGGGGGTGCCGCGGTTATTTTTTGTAACCCATTGAAAAAGTTGAATTCCCGCCAGAGCGGCACTGACGAAAGTGGGAAATGGCACGGCGGCGATTTGGCAAACCGGGTCTTGTCGCGGCGGCAGTGGGAAACGAGACGACGGCGAAACCACAAAAGTGCGGCTTTTTCCGGGCTATTCGCTTAACGGCAAAGCCCCATTGAACTTGACAAATAGAGCCAAAAGAAGTGGTGTGCGCGCGGAAACCGGATTTGACAAAAGGCAGACTAGAATCACCATGAACGCTTACCGTACACATACCTGCGAACAACTGCGCAAAGACAACATCGGCGACGAGGTCACCGTGTCGGGCTGGGTCCATCGCAAACGCGATCACGGCAACCTGTTGTTCCTCGATCTGCGCGATCATTACGGCATCACCCAATGTGTGCTGGAATCCGATGGCGACGTCTTTCCCTTGGTCGATAAAGTGTCCCAGGAAAGTGTCGTGACGGTCACCGGCAAAGTCACCGGCAGGACCCCCGAGACGATTAATCCGGGGCTTCCGACCGGCGAAGTCGAAGTCTATATCAGTGCTTTCAAGGTCCTCTCGGCCGCCGACGAACTGCCCATGCCGGTCTTCGGCGAGCAGGAATATCCCGAGGACACCCGCCTGCGTTATCGTTTCCTCGATCTGCGTCGCACGACCCTGCACAACAACATGATGCTGCGTTCCAAGGTCATGTCGTCGGTCCGCAAAAGCATGGAGAAACTGGGTTTCTTCGAGCATCAGACGCCGATTCTGACGTCGTCCTCGCCGGAAGGCGCGCGCGACTTCCTGGTACCGAGCCGCCTCAACCCCGGTCATTTCTATGCGCTTCCCCAGGCTCCGCAGATTTTCAAGCAGATGATTATGGTCGCCGGGTTCGATCGTTATTTCCAGATCGCACCGTGCTTCCGCGATGAAGATCCCCGCGCCGACCGTTCGCCGGGTGAGTTCTATCAGCTCGATATGGAAATGTCGTTTGTCGAGCAGGAAGATATCCTGGCCGCCATCGAACCGGTCAGCCACGATCTGTTCGCCAATAATTCGGACAAGGCGGTGACGCCGATGCCGTTCCCGCGTCTGACATTCGCCGAGTCCATGCTGAAATACGGCAGCGACAAACCGGACCTGCGAATCGCCATCGAAATTGCCGAAGTCGGTGAAGTTTTTGCCGGTTCCGACTTCCAGGTGTTCTCTTCGGTTGTCGAGGGTGGCGGCGTCGTGCGCGCCATTCCGGCCCCCGGTGCGGCGTCGCAACCGCGCAGCTTCTTCGATAAGATGAACGGCTGGGCCCAGGACGAGGGCGCCCCCGGGATGGGCTGGATTTCCTTCACCGAAGAAGGCGAGGCCAAAGGCCCGATTGCCAAACGCCTTGGCGAAGAACGCTTGGGTTTACTGAAAGAACTGGCCGGCCTTAAGGATGGCGACGGCGTCTTCTTCGCCAGCGGCCCCGCCAATGATGCCGCCGCCCTGGCCGGTAAGGCCCGCGTCCACGTCGGTCAGCAACTCGATATGGTCGATACTGATCGCTTCGAGCTGGTCTGGATCATCGATTACCCGATGTACGAATGGGACGAGACGGAAGACAGGCTCGATTTCTCGCATAACCCGTTCTCCATGCCGCAAGGCGGTTTGGCCGCCCTGGATAACGAGGACAAACTCGAAATCCTCGGCTACCAGTACGACCTCGTCTGCAACGGCATCGAACTCGGTAGCGGTGCGATCCGTAATCACGAACCCGAAACCATGTTCAAGGCTTTCGAGTTGGTCGGTTATTCTCGCGAAGACGTTGAGACTAAATTCGGCGGCCTGCTCCGGGCCTTCCATTTTGGCGCCCCGCCCCATGGTGGCATCGCCCTCGGCCTGGACCGCATCGTCATGTTGCTTCTCGATGAAGCCAATATCCGCGAGGTCATCATGTTCCCGCTTAATCAGCAGGCGCAGGACCCCTTGCTTGGCGCCCCCTCGCTCATCGATGATGCCCGCTACAAGGAGCTGCACCTCAGCTTCAAAGAGCCGAAGAAGGTCAAGTCCTGAGTGTCGTTTTTTTTATCCTTGCCCCAGGTAATCCAAGTGGTAACACTCTAAGCCATGGCACCGACTCCTGAAGACAGCGACAACAACAGCGCCGATCCGACGCCGCGCATCGGCATCATCGGTGTCGGCGGGGCCGGCGGCAACGCCGTCAACAACATGATCCGAGCCAATTTGGCCGGGGTCAATTATCTTGCCGCCAATACCGACGCCCAGGCATTGATGGCAACCCTGGCCACGCATTCATTGCAATTGGGGGCCGGGCTGACCAGTGGACTGGGTTCGGGCGCACAGGTTGACATCGGTCGCGCCGCGGCCGAAGAATCCGTCGAAGAAATTGAAAAATGGGTTTCCCAGTGCGACCTGTTGTTCATCGCCGCGGGCATGGGCGGCGGAACGGGAACCGGGGCCGCCCCGGTGATTGCCAGGATCGCCCGCGAGCAGCAGACCCTTAGTGTTGGTGTGGTCACGTTGCCGTTTGAATTTGAAGGCCAGCAGCGCATGCGCACAGCCATCGAAGGCATGCAGGAACTCGAACAGCTGGTCGATACCCTGATCGTTATCCCCAACCAGAACCTGTTTGCCGTGGCCAATGCCGCGACCACTTTCGCCAACGCCTTCGTCATGGCCGACGAGGTTCTGCACGACGCCATTCGCGGCATTACCGACCTGATTGTCCTGCCCGGCCTTATCAATTTGGATTTCGCCGACGTTCGCTCGGTCA